>CANGYW010000033.1 GCA_947458335.1 Chitinophagaceae bacterium
CAAGCTACTCACCTACTCTATCAGTTGGTCTGGTCTAACCGGAGCCGTTACCGGAGCCGCTATTCATGGCTTGGCCCCCTCTGGATTTGCAGCCAGCCCCGTACAAAATTTCAGCACCAGTGCAATCACCCGCTGCGCCACTGTTACTACTACTAGTTGTGGTTCTATTAGCGGAAGATTATTCGCCGACGGAGTGGTCGTAACCGAAGAAAATATTTTGAATGGCGTTTATTATGTAAGTCTCCGTACAGCCGCCAATCCTGCAGGAGAGATCAGAGCGCAGATTCGATTCTAACCTAGAATCACAACTATATTGAAAACCCTGCCGCTGGCGGGGTTTTTTGTTAAAGAGAGGGAAACCAAAGAGGGCTGGGGTTATCAAAATCCCCATGATAATTGATAAGTAGCTCCTCCCCTTTGGGAATATTCCGAACAGTACGAATAGAAATAAATCCAGCCTCAAAATCCATCTCGTATTCGCAATTGCTAGGGCAGCCATGGTTGTAAAGAGGCACATACCCCAGTGCCATACAGCATTGCCGCTGTTGTGGGTCCCACTCAAAAATATAATCGTGCAGCAGTGTCTTATCGATTAGTGCTCGGTCTGTCTGGCTCAATACAATTACCGGTGAACGTTCTATTAGCTGGCCTGCTTGCAGAGGCTCATCAGTGAATACACCTCTGCCCTTTTGCATAGTAGGGGCAATAAAAAGGCAAGGTAATTGCATAAGAAAACGTACTGCGAAGTACGCATATTCCTTTGTACTTTTGAAGCATGTCCGCAGAGCAATCACAAGCTTTATTGGCTTCCGAATTCGAGGCATTGCTGCGTTCGGGAGATGGGGCGGCCCTTCGCGATTTTTTGGATGATCAAAATATCAGTGAGGTGGCCGAGCTAGTAGACGTCTACCCAGATGAGGACATCACGATCATTACATCGATGTCGATGCACCGGGCAGCAAGCGTTTTCAAAATACTGGATATTTCTTCTCAAAAAAGCATCATCCACAAATTACCTGCCTCTGTAACGGCCTCCTTGCTCAATGAATTGCCTGCCGATGATCGCACCGACTTTTTAGAGGAACTGCCTAGCAATGTGGTGCGCGAGCTCATAAAGTTACTTGACCCCGAAGAGCGAAAGATCACGCTATCGTTGTTGGGATATCCAGAGAACAGTATTGGACGTCTAATGACGCCCGACTATGTATATGTATATGCTGCCGACACCGTCGAACAGGTCTTTGCTACCATTCGTAAGTACGGAAAAGACAGCGAGACGATCAACGTTATTTATGTAATCAACGAAAAAGGAGAGCTCATTGACGATATTCGGATTAGTGATATTATTTTAAGTGCCCCTACTAAAAAAGTGGAGGAGCTTATCGACGGACGAGTGATTGCGCTACATCCAGAAGATGACCAAGAAACCGCCGGTGAGATCTTTAAAATGAATAACCGAGTGGCACTTCCGGTTGTCAGCCAAAGCAATAAATTGCTGGGGATCGTAACAATCGATGACATCTTATGGGTCACCAGCGAGGAGTTTAGTGAAGACATGCAAAAAATGGGAGGTACCGCCGCACTCGAGGAGCCCTATCTGGATATTCCCCTGCTAAAACTCTATAAAAAGAGAATCATTTGGTTACTGATTCTTTTTGTGGGAGAGACCTTTACCATCGCCGCCATGTCGGGCTTTCAGCAAACCCTAGAACAAGTACTAGTATTATCTACTTTTATTCCGCTGATTATCTCGAGTGGTGGCAATAGTGGTTCACAGGCAGCCACCCTTATTATTCAAGCCCTTGCCCTGGGCGAGATCACTATCCAGGACTGGTGGCGGATTGCGCGCAGAGAAATTAAGTCTGGGTTTTTTATGGGTCTCACACTCGGCGTGCTGGGCTTTTTAATTGTTACAACCGGGCATCTCTCACTGGGCTTGTTTGGTCCGCATTACGCCACAGTGGGGCTGGCCATCGGTACAGCACTGACCGGTGTAGTGCTGTGGGGGACCATGATGGGATCTATGTTGCCCCTCTTACTCAAGCGCATGGGTGCCGACCCTGCTACCTCCTCTACTCCCTTTATCGCTACCCTGGTAGATGTAACCGGTCTACTTATTTATTTTGGCACTGCCTATTGGATGCTCAGTGATCTACTAGGTTGATTAATAGACCAATAAGGGTATCTACTTGTTATTTTTTCGATGCGGTTTTCTGCAGGTTTTATTGAAAAACGATCACCTATGCGTAGGTTTGTTTTACAAAATCCTGCTTATGTGTGGAATTGTTGGCTACACGGGGGGCCGCGATGCTTATCCTATAGTTATTAAAGGACTTAAAAGGCTGGAATACCGTGGCTACGATAGTACCGGTGTAGCACTAATGGGTCCATCCCTACGCGTTTATAAAAAGAAAGGCAAGGTCGCTTCGCTAGAGGAGTCCGTCGTAGGAAAAGAATTAGGAGGAACCACAGGCATCGGTCATACCCGCTGGGCCACACACGGAGAACCCAGTGACCGCAATGCCCACCCGCACCTCTCTGCCAGTGGAAAATTGGCGATGATACACAATGGCATCATTGAAAATTACAGCCAGCTTAAACAAGAGCTGCTCAGTAAGGGCTATCAATTTAAAAGTGATACCGATACCGAAGTGTTGCTGAATTTTATTGAGGAGATAAAAAATAATAATGCTTGCACACTCGAAGAGGCCATCCGTATTGCACTTAAGCGCGTTACAGGCGCTTATGTAATCTTACTGATCGACCAGGAGATGCCCGATACGATCATAGCAGCCAGAAAAGGCAGCCCCCTGGTAATTGGTGTGGGACAGGGCGAACATTTTTTGGGATCAGATGCCTCGCCGATGTTAGAATATACCAAAGAGGTGGTTTATGTTAACGATTACGAGCTGGCCATCGTAAAACCGCAGGAGTTGGTTTTAAAAAATTTGGGCAATGAACGACTTACTCCGTACGTACAAAAACTAGATATAGAATTAGCAGCCATTGAAAAAGGAGGGTACGAACATTTTATGCTCAAAGAAATCTTTGAGCAACCCAAAACCATTTTCGATTGCTTGCGCGGAAGGCTACATGCCGAAGACGGCACCATTACGCTTAGTGGAATCGAGCAATACAGCGAAGCCCTACAAAAAGCCAATCGCATCGTGATGATTGCTTGTGGCACAAGCTGGCATGCAGGACTAACCGCCGAATATATTTTTGAGGAGTGTTGTCGGCTAAATGTAGAAGTCGAGTATGCCTCGGAATTTCGATATCGCAACCCTGTTATACATCCTGGCGATATTATACTGGCTATTTCACAAAGTGGCGAAACCGCTGATACGCTGGTGGCCATCGAAAATGCCAAGGCCAAAGGAGCTATAATATTGGGAGTAGTCAATGTAGTGGGTTCTTCCATTGCCAGAATGAGTCATGCCGGCGCCTATACGCATGCAGGACCTGAGATCGGAGTAGCCTCTACCAAGGCCTTTACGGCGCAGCTAGCCGTACTCACCATGATCGCATTCAAAATTGCTCAACTTAGAAATAGCATCAGCCCCGAACGATTATCTACCCTTCTGCACGAACTCGAGGCGATCCCCACCAAAGTAGAAAAGATTCTTTCCAATGTAGAGCCCATACAACGAGTGGCCAAGCAATATGCGCAGGCACGCGACTTTTTATACCTGGGCCGTGGGTATAATTTTCCGATCGCCCTCGAAGGCGCACTCAAGCTAAAGGAGATCTCTTACATTCATGCAGAGGGATATCCTGCCGCCGAAATGAAACACGGGCCTATTGCACTAGTAGATGATCAGCTGCCAGTGGTCGTAGTAGCTACCAAAGACTCCTATCACGAAAAAGTACTGAGCAATATGCAAGAGATCAAAGCTCGAAAAGGAAGAGTAATCGGAATTGTTACCGAAGAAGATCACGCAGCCATCGAACTCTGCGAAGCACACTTAGCCGTGCCGGCTGCCGATGAAATGCTAGCCCCGTTGCTCAATGTAATTCCGCTACAACTTCTTGCATATTATATCGGAACCGAAAAAGGATGCGATGTAGATAAACCCCGCAATCTTGCCAAGTCGGTAACCGTAGAGTAAGTACGCCACTTCTATGCCTATGAATATCATCCACAAACAACCGGTCTCCTCGCTAGGATTTGGCTTTATTGAGAAACCCTACCTCCCCAAAGGCAAAGACGAATTTTATTTACGCGATCGTCAGCACCGCACCGGACATACCTACCGAAAACTAAACGCCAAAGAAATACAGATACTTCAAAAAAATGATAATAGCGCCGACGACTGGAACCATGTAGAAGTAGCTGACCCCTTCGATGCAAGACTTATCAAACGCTGCAGTTTTTTTGGTCGTATTCGGATCGGCATGTTACAGCCCTTTTTTCACGAATTCAACAACCTACGGATGCCCGTAGGAATCTATAATAGCACCATCATTAGCTGCGACCTTGGAGATAATGTAGTTATTGACCAAGTAAGTTTTATGAGTCACTACATTGTAGGCAATGATGTAATGCTGGTCAATATCAAAGAGCTCTCCGTTTCGAACCATACCAAGTTCGGAAATGGCATCGTTAAACAAGGAGAAGATGAATCGGTACGAATCTGGATGGAGATCTGTAACGAGAATGGCGGACGCAAAGTGCTCCCCTTTAATGGCATGCTGGCCGCCGATGCCTGGATCTGGTCGAAATACCGTGCCGATCATGCGCTGCTTGAAAAGTTCAAAGAGTTTACCGACGACAAGTTCGACCGAAAAAGAGGCTACTACGGAAAGATCGGTGAGCGAACCGTCATTAAAAACTGCGATATTATCAAAGATGTTTGGATAGGAAGTGATGCATACATAAAGGGGGCCAATAAGCTCAAGAATCTGACAATATCCTCCGACGAAAAAGCGACCACGCAAATTGGAGAGGGATGCGAACTGGTCAATGGCATCATCGGATTTGGCTGCCGCATCTTCTATGGCGTAAAAGCGGTTCGCTTTATGATGGGCAGTCACTCACAACTAAAATATGGAGCGCGATTGATCAACTCCTATTTGGGCGACAACTCTACCATCTCGTGCTGTGAGGTACTGAACTCACTAATCTTTCCCGGACATGAGCAGCACCATAACAACTCTTTTCTCTGCGCAGCAGTTATTCAAGGCCAAAGTAATATGGCTGCGGGTGCCACAATCGGCTCTAACCATAATTCACGGGCGGCCGATGGCGAATTGATAGCCGGCAGAGGATTTTGGCCAGGGCTATGCGTAAGCGTAAAACATAATTCAATATTCTCTTCGTATACCATGATCGCTAAGGGTGACTACCCTTACGAACTACACATTCCGTTGCCGTTTTCGCTTGTCAGTAATCAAACTAATACCAATGAATTAACCGTGATGCCCGGCTACTGGTTTTTGTATAACCTGTATGCGCTGGCCCGCAATAGCGAAAAGTACAAGGCAAGAGACCAGCGTATCGACCAATCTATAACACTCGAATACGACTACCTGGCTCCCGATACCATCAATGAAATCTTTGACGCCCTAAACCTGCTAAAAGAAGCCACCGGACGCGCGTATGCAAAGGCCGAACAAAAGAATATTTCGCCTCGCCAGCTCAGCAGTACCGGCGAATGGCTACTCGATAACAATGCCGAATACGTAAACTCCATTGCGATAACGGCCGAAGGATTCGAGAACAGCAAACGAAAGGTAACGATCCTCAAAACAGCCCAGGCCTACCAAGTTTATAAAAGGATGATCGTTTTTTATGCCATTGAGCAATTACTACAGGGCTTCGACGAAAAAAATACCACCTGGACTGCACTACGATCATTGTTGCTGCAGACAAAAGGGAAAAGAACCACTTGGAAGAATCTGGGGGGTCAACTAATTCCCGAACAATCGTTGTCGCAGCTTTGCAAAAAAATAAAAAATGGCGCCTTACAGGGATGGGATGCCATTCACCAATGGTACCGTGATCAATCGTTGCTTTATCCAAAGCAAAAACAGATGCATGCATTGGCTGCGCTCTGGGAAGTTAGCGGAATGGGAAGCTCCCAACTGAGCCGGGCCCGCATTGAGGCGATGGTTCGAGAGGCCATGGCCACCAATAGCTGGATCGAAGAGCAGCTGATTGCCTCTCGCTCCAAAGACTACCAAAACCAGTTTCGAAAATTGGTCTATGAAAACGAAAAGGAGATGAATGAGGTGATAGGTAGATTAGCCGACAATCCTTTTATTGCGCAATACCGAAAAAAAACGAAACAATTCGAACAGCGATCGCTACAGCTACTTCAACTACTCGGTGAAAAAAAATAAGTTTAGGGATGAATGGGCATGTTGTATTGAAGTGCGATCTCTCGTAATTCGAAAATCTTTTTGATTCCTACCTTTTCCATAATCCGCGAGCGGTGAGTGCCGATCGTACTTTTGTGCAATTGCATAATGTCGGCAATATCTGTTAGCGAGTATCCCTTGATCAAAAAAGAACAAACCTCCATTTCGCGCTGTGATAACTTGTCGAACGGATTCTCGGTGCGGGACAATAAAAAATCATCGGACATCTTTTGCACCAGCCTAGGGCTTAAATAAAGTCCTCCTTGTAAAATGGTGCGTACGGCCACCATTAGCTCGGAGGGCGGATTTTCTTTATTGACAAACCCCTTGACCCCCAGGCGCAAAAAACGCTTGGCATAGACAGTGTCTGGGTTCATAGAAAACATCATAATAAGCTGTGCAGGCTTCTTGGCCAGCATATAATCAATAACCGCGTGAATATTAGTGCCAGGAATATTAATGTCGAGTATTGCTAGATCAAAATCATGTTTGTCAAAACCCGTTATAGCCTCATTAGCCGAAACAAAAGAAGAGAACTGCGCATCGGGATATTCGAGTTTTAGCACCACCTCTAGCCCTTGCAGGGTAATAGAGTGATCGTCCAACAAAAGAAATCTCATCTGGGTATCGGTTTTGTAATAAAACTCCTGTAGAAGAATTTCTACAAATTACTCCACCCCGATAATTTTGACTGTAGTATAAATTGGAATCTTATGTCGTTTTTTTACTACCCTACTTCTGCTTGATAAGTAAGGCTGAAATAACAGGACGCTCTACTCCATTATCACCCGGCCTGACAGTTAACTGATTACCAATAACCAACGAAGTTGAACCTCCCCCATCGAGATTGATAGCATCGGTACAACCCAAAGAACCAAGCATCGAGGCCAGATCGGACAAATTGATACCTGGATATCCGGCACTGGAATTATCGCCTTCGACCGCTAACAAAACTACCCTTCCGGCAGCAGTATACCCAAGGGCCGATCGAGGACGCGAGGTTGTGTTATTGATGCTGATCAACTCTTCTGTGTCTGAGATACGAACCGCTCCCCCACGCAGCAACATGGGCGACCCCCCAATAGCAGACACCGCACTCCAGGGACTACCTCCAGCAGGAAAGCTTTCGGAAGGCACGGCTTGCGGAGCACTCCCCTCTGCATTGGGGCTAGGAGCAGGATACGAATAAATATTGTCGTTGCCCGCCCCTACCGAGTATACCCAAGCGGTCGTGGGTGCGCCGGTTGCAGTGATGCCAAAAGCGGCGCGCGTGGGATAATAAGTGGTATTAGAACCATTGAACAAACGAGTGAGCGCTTTGATATTGGCTGCACTCGTAGTTCCATTATACTTGATCAAACTATACGACTGATTACCCCCATAGAACCCCCCGTTGATCGCTACATAGACCAACCCCGACTCTGCAGCGGCGAATTGACTGGTTGTTCTGGCAGTGCTACTAACCACTGGCTTAAAATCAAATCGTCCGTTGGAAGGATCAAATGCCACGCAAAAGGCTTTTACTTTTCGTCCATTAAAGATGGTATCGAAGCTAAAGGCCTGCATACCGGACGGAAAATTTATGGAGAGCGTGGCTGAGTACTTCCAACCAGGGGCCAACGTAACGATGGGTACAACAGGGGTGGGTGTATTTCCTCCCCCACCCGAATTTCCGCCTCCGCCACCGGAGGAAGACTTAGAGCAAGCCGTTAACCACACCACCAGATACACCAGTAAGAAAACATGTCTTTTCATAGTCATCAATTTTTATAAAGCGGAATAGATGTACGATTCAACGTTTCGTAATAAAAGAAAACCTCCCCTTCAAATCCATAGCGCCGGTTGAGCGAAATAAATTGCTGCATCAAGGTATCACTGGCTTGGTAGCCATCCCCCAAAGAGGTAAGCATGCCTGGAAAAACTCGCCCACGCTTTGTAGGCGGAATCTGTTGCTGCAATTGCTTTAACAAGGTTTCGTAGGCACTGCTATTGTATCGATATAACTGCGGAAACAGGGCATCGGCATAACCTCCCTCGAGCCAGGCGGGCCAATCTTGCAAATACTCTTCTTTGCTCCACGGGTAGATACTGGGAGCCCAACTGACCATGCAATTGGAACGTATCGATTTAACTGCATCGTATAAACGTTTTCCAAAAGCACTTAACTGATCGGCCTTCCACTGCAGCCACTGCTTTTGCCTTGGATCTTGCGGAGGAGCCACGCCTCCATGTGCCGCAGCATAACGTTGCTGCGTATACGCATCGTATCCTCCCTCGGCAGGCATGGCTGGCAGGCGATCATCTCCCTGAATGCCATCCACGTCGTAGCGGCGAACTACTTCGGTAACTAGCGAAAGCAGGAGTTGCTGCGGTCCTGGATGCAAAGAGTTCCACCAGAAAAATCCATTTTTTTGCAATAATTCTCCCTTATTATTTCTTCCTACCCAATCGGGGTAACGTTGCAACCAACGGTTATTACTGTCACGATGCGCGTACGAAAATCCAAACTCGAACCAGGCATGCACTTTTAATCCTTGTGCATGCGCCTCGGCTACGATCTCCTGCAGCGGATCTCGGCCGGCAAAATCCGGATGCTGATCAATTCCAATATACTTTTTTTGAACCCGACTAGGGTACAGGGTATAACCTCCATTCCATACCACTACAAAAAGATGATTAAACCCGTACTCCTTGCAGCGTCGCACGGTCTTTTGAATCTGTTCGCGCGAGCGAAGGGCATCACTAGCCACGTTAGTGATCCAAACGCCCCGTATTGGCTGGGCAAGCAGTGAGGAAAAAGACGTCAGGGAAAATACACATGAAATAACTATGGCAATGATACTAGTACGGCGCATAGGTTAGCAAGGTTAGCGTAAGGAAAGATGTTGATGACGATACTCCATATAGCGATCGTATAAATGATGAGCAGCGCCGTACACAGATTGCGGACTCATAAAGTGCGAAAATTCAAAAGTAATAGCCTTATCATAGCCAACCCTTGCGGCAGCCTCGAGTTTTAAACGTAACTTTTCGAATTTGATAGGCAAAAATTTAATGGGCATATCTCGATCGAAACTCTCCGCATTGGTCCAGCACTGCATACCGTAGCGGTCTGCCAGTTTTTTGTTCACTATAAAAAAATCATCTAGCTCGTGATAATTGATATGCCCATCCTGAAAGGCTACGGCATCAACAGCTCCTTGAATACCATCAAAGATCTCGTTCCACTCTCTTTCATGGTCCAGCAATGAAACGGCATCCTCTTTACTTAGTTGCCCGCTAGCAGCCAATACCGCTTTTTTTCCGTCGATCCAAGGGGACATAAAAGTAGGAAGCCCCCCACTAACTTGTTTACACTGCAGCCCCAGTGTACGAAAAGCTTCGATGGCGCCTTTGGTCTTACGACTAATTTCCATGCTTAGATACCAGCCTTTGAAAGAAGCATAGTGGCCATAGTTCTTCCAAACCTCATCGATTACGAAGCGATTGATATCGATCTCGTGCTGCATGTTGCCGCTATCCCAATACGCACCACTGTCGTAGAGACCAAAATAAAAATGCATGCCATAACGATCCGAAAGTTCCAGAAATAATTTAACCAGATCGACAGGAGGAGTAAAACAACGATTGTGCTTGATCAGGTGAGCAGAGGGATAGGTTAGAAAATCACGATACCCGCTCCGAATGAGGATAACGGTATCAATACCGGCTTTCTTCATATGCTGAAAATCGGCTTCCCATTCACGAGGACCCCAATTCTGGTGTGGAATGTCGTGACTGATCTCGTCTAAGAAGGTTCCGGTAATTAGCATGGCGATCTTTATTGAAGGGAGTCTATTTTCTTTAAAGGTACAAGCCAACTCACAACAAATGCAGGAATGGTAGAGACAAGCACCCACAGAAAGAATTGTTGATACCCCAATGCATCAGATATGGCACCGCTGATCATTGAGGCTAGTGTGTAGCCAAAATAAGTAAGCGCACTACCGAAAGCATAGTGTGCCATCTGGTATCTTCCGGGGGCAAGTTGTTGCATGATGAACAATATCAACCCTATAAAACCAAAGCCATAGCCAAAATGCTCTACAGAAATGGCAAGACCCACAACCCACTGAGTGGTTGTTTGAGTGAGTGCCAAATAGGTATAGGCGGCAAAAGGGAGATTAAAGCAAGCGCAAAGCACCATCAGTGTTTTTCTGGTAAGCCCTTTATTGGCGACAAAATAACCAGCCAACAGCGACCCGAGCACAAAAGCAATCGTACCGTAGACTCCCGTGAGTAAACCAACTGTAGCTTCGGAAAGGCCAAGCCCTCCAGCACTCCGCTCTGCCTTTAAGAATAAAGGCATGATCTTGATGGCCTGTCCCTCTGCAAACCGATAGAGCATTATAAACAAGATGCCCCAGAAAACATACTTCTTAGTAAAGAAGCTGACCATTACATCCCGCAGCGTACTCCACACTTCTCGCTGATTAGAAGCGACAGTAGCAGTACCATTGGCAGCACTTGCTCTATCCGGCAGCATACTTCGATTATACAGGCCAAGCAATAGCATGGTAATCGCGTAGACTAAGAGCACAATGGCCCAGCTATCCTTAGGGTGTTCTTCTCCGCTATCTACCAACGGCATTAAGATACCAGCCAAAAAGACCATCCCGCCATTAGAAAATAATTTAGCCACGTTGTAGAACGTACCTTGCCATCCCACAAAACGAGCTTGTTGCTTCTCTGAAAGTTCCTGTAGATACAACCCATCGGCGGCAATGTCTTGCGTGGCGCCAAAAAAGGCTGTGATAAAAAATAATACAACAGAGTAGGTAAAGAAAGAATCGCTGTATAAGGTCAGCGCCGATAAGGCCAACAGCAATGCACAGCAGAGCTGCGAAATATAGATATAGAACTTTTTGGTCTTGTACAATTCCATAAAGGGACCCCACAGAGGCTTAAAACTCCAGGGCAAAATGATAATACCGGTCCAAAAGGCGATCTGGCTGTCGGTATATCCCATGCTCTTGTAAAGTAGGGACACCACCGTTCCACCTAACACCAAATTTGGCAGCCCCATGGCAAACCACGTAGTGGGAATCCAGCGAAGTGGGTTTCTCGATGAAGTATCGTTTGTAGGCAAGCGGTAAGTTTTAGTAGTGGAAAGGTACTGGGTAAATAAATTATTTTAAAAACTTTTTATGATTTTATAATAATTATTAAATAGATTCGAAACTTCATCGTTCAAGCCATTGCCGCATACTGTATGCTACCTAATTTACGCGCCCTGACCCTGGTAAAAAAAATTCTGCTTCTCTCGCTAGTCAGTTTTCTGCTATCGGCTAGTTGCAAGAAAAAAACTACGCCCCCCAACCCTGTTGTACCTCCTACGCCTGCCTGGGATCCCAATGCAATAAGAGGCGTATGGGTAACCACTACAGCCAGCACTGCACTCGACAACAGAGATCAGATCAAACAAATGGTTACGACCTGTAAGGCTGCCGGCATCAACCACCTTTTTATCGTTGTATACAACAACGCTCGCACCATTTACCCCAGTGCCGTTATGAATACCCTGATCGGTAAACCTATTCTGGAGCGGTTTGCCGGCAGAGATCCGTTGCAAGAGTGCATCGAAGAGGCAAGAGCAGCCGGGCTTAAAGTGCATGCCTGGTTCGAGTATGGATTCTCTTCTTCGTATAGCGCCTCCGGTGGGCCTATCGTGGCCGCCAAACCCCATTGGGCTGCAAGAGACTTGGCGGGTAACCTTGTTGTCAAAAATGGTTTTGACTGGCTCAACGGAATACATCCTGAGGTACAGCAATTCATGATCGATCTGTTTAAAGAGGTCGTTACAAATTACGCCGTAGATGGCGTACAAGGTGATGATAGATTACCAGCCATGCCAACCAGTGCAGGCTACGACCCCTACACTGTTGCGCTATACCAATCAGAGAATGCGGGCGCATCTCCACCCAATACCATTAATGATGTGGGATGGATCAACTGGCGAGCTCGAAAACTCAATGGTTTTCTAAAGCGTCTTCGCCTAGAAGTAAAAACCATCCGCCCCACGGTACAATTTACCATGTCGCCAAGCCCCTACCCCTTTAGCTTGAACGAATACTTGCAAGATTGGCCCACCTGGGTAGATAGTTCTTGGGTTGATGCTGTTTTTCCGCAGTGTTATCGATATGATATCAATGCCTACAATAGCTTACTAGTGCAACAAAAGAATAATTACCGTAATAATTTGGTACCTCTGTATCCGGGCATCATTCTCAAGTCGGGAACCTACTTAGCCTCACCGGGCTTGCTTAGCCAGATGGTCCAATCGAACCGCAACAATGGATTTAAGGGAGAAGCTTTCTTCTTCTACGAAGGCATCAAGGACGGCCCAGCCTGGTTTCAAGGACAATATCCTTTTATCAAATAAAGAAACATGCGTATCGGATGGCTTTTATGTTGCTGCTGGATAACCAGTCTGCTGCAAGCACAACAGTACACCCAATGGGTAGACCCCTTTTTAGGAACGGGCGGACATGGCCATGTGTATCCCGGTGCCACCGTGCCTTTCGGAATGGTACAACTTAGCCCCGATAATGGGGATGAAGGCTGGGACTGGTGCAGTGGCTATCATTACAGCAGTAACACCATTGCCGGGTTCAGCCATACCCATTTGAGTGGAACCGGTATTGGCGACTGGTGCGATGTCTCTGTCTTACCCCTAACAGATACTAATCTAATCCGCGAACAAAAAATAAAAATTCCTTTTTCTCATCAAAGCGAATCGGCGCGTCCCGGGTTCTATCGAGTGGCTATGGGCAATGGCATTACTGCAGAACTAAGTGCCAGCGATCGCACCGGCTTTCATCGGTATACTTACCCCGACAAAACCGGATGGCTGCGCTTCGATATGGGATTTGCTATCAACTGGGATCAGTCGACTGATGGCATGTTGCAACTGCTCGATCCGTATACACTAGTCGGCTATCGCTACAGTACGGGTTGGGCTAAAGGCCAGAAAGTATATTTTGCCGCCCGCTTTACCTTGCCGGTAAGCGGGTATTTTTTTGTAGACGATTCAGTACAACGGGGGCAACAAGCGTGGGGAAAAAAAGTAAAACTAGCCCTGCAATTTCGTACTACCTCGCCTCTACAGATGAGCGTATCACTCAGCAATGTGAGTACCGAAAAAGCGTTAGCCGAGGCCAGGTTGCAAGAGCCCGGCCAACTCGATGATTATGCGAAGATGGCCACGCTACGCTGGGAAAAAGAACTTAGCAAAATACAAATCGATACCAGCGACACACAAAAAGCAACTACTTTTTATACTGCACTATACAGAACCTGTCTGGCGCCCGTTATCGGCAGCGACCGTGACGGCGAGTACAAAACCTACCGAGACCAATTGCGGCATTTTACCAATGGAAAGAACAAGTATACGATCTTCTCGCAGTGGGATGTGTTTCGTGCGCTTCATCCCCTTTTTAGCATAACACAACCGGAGCGTCATACCGATATGCTGCAAAGCATGATGGCCTTCTACGAAGATAATGGGCTATTGCCTGTTTGGGACATCAGCAGCTGGGAAGCTAATACCATGACAGGCTATCACAGCATACCAATCTTAGCAGACGCTATCTTAAAAGGCAATAAAAGTCTCGATGCCGAACGAGTTTACATGGCCATGAAAAAAAGTGCACTTCAAAATCAACGTGGCACCCCGGACTATATAAAGTATGGCTACTTGCCGCAAGATAAACACGGGTGGAGTGTAACTATTACACTCGAGTATGCCTATGACGACTGGTGCATTGCCCAAGTGGCCAAAAAACTGGGCAAAACAGAGGACTATGCACTTTTTATGAAAAGAGCCGCCTCGTATAAAAATCTTTTCGATAGCACAACCGGATTTTTTCGGTCAAAGAATAGCCAGGGTAAATTTATTGAGCCCTTCGACCCGCTACTAAGTGAACACGGCTTTGATGGACAATACATAGAAGGGACCGCCTGGCAACACAGTTTTTTTGTACCCCACGATGTGACCGGTTTTGCCCAACTGCACGGTGGACCGCAGGCATTGATCGCCAAGCTAGATCAACTTTTTTCTGCCTCTTCGGAGTTGCATGGCGACAACGTATCGATAGATGTTACAGGACTGATCGGACAATATGCTCATGGTAATGAACCGAGCCATCACATCATTTATCTGTACACTGCATTGGGAGCGCCCGAAAAGGCAGCTCGTTGGATTCGTGTAGTGGCAGATAGCATGTACAAAACCGGGCCTGATGGACTTACCGGAAACGATGACTGTGGACAGATGAGCGCCTGGTACATCTGGACTGCACTGGGCATGTATCCGCTTAATCCGGCCAGTGGAGAATATGTATTTGGCATGCCTTTACTTAAATCGGCACGTATTCAACTTCCGAACGAAAAGACACTATCTATAGAAGTAAAAAAGAAAAAAGAGGCCGGTAAAACCGGTATTGCCTCCATTAAATTCAATAAGAAAGATATTCCGGTAACCAGTATCTCGCATGCCGCTCTTTTAAAAGGAGGCCATCTAATCTATACGATCTATGAGTAAAAGGATGTACGGTTTTTGCAAAGAGATACAGCTTATTTTTTGGGGGCTTATACTTTTATTTTTAGAATTCCCACTTCCTTGCTCGGCACAGACATCCCCGGCCAGTAAACAACTCATCGCTCGGCTGATTCCGAAAAAAGGCCTTCTGCTGAACGTATATAACGTATCGATTACCACAGGGTCCGAGATCAACTTCTTTACGCCCGATCGAAAACAACACGAATACTATTTTACTTGGTGGGAACAAGATGCCGACTCTACGTTAGTGGGACGGGATATTCTTTATATCGGAAGTAACAATACGGCCATTGGTGGTGTGTTTTCGCTAGAACAAAAAGGAAACAATGCGCACATTATTGTCAATTGCAAGAGAAATGATCGAAAAACCGGGCAAGCCGATATAGTCTACACTAAACTGTGGCTTCCGTATTTTACCAATGCAAATTGGAAAGATAGCCGCGGATCTATCGCATACGAAAAGCTGGAGACCTTTTATGATACCGTACTATATGTGTATTCTCCTCTGGGTACTTTTCGCTTCAGCAATAGCCACCCCTTTCGATTAAAAAAAGATGAGCAACCCAATCCCGGTCATCTCGACTATGCCAGGAGGGCTCAGCACCTGCTGCTCTACGAAAACAATATAAACGTTACCCCCACCACCCCGGTAAAAAGAAGTTTTTATGTAAAGCATGAGCCAACTGAAAAATTTATACAAAATGAAAACGATTCGAAAAAAGGGATGGCCCATGCAACGATCAACGATAAAAAAGTAACAGGCTGGCCTGTTTTCCATAACTATTCTCCTTTTTTGCTACCGCGCCCCATCCGCGAATCCTACAACAGCACACTATTTTATGAGCTACCTCCGGAGGCAGCGGCTTTGGAAACATTTTCGCCTGCCAAAGACCTAACGAATCTTGCTGTCGAAAAAGAAGCGGCTTTGGTAAACTCCAGTCTTCGGCTATACCGAGAACTGATCGGTTATGCATGGCTGTTTTCCCCCACGGTAACGCCAGCTCTGCGACTTACAAAGGACAGCATGCTGCGGCCGGAACACTACCGACTGCAAGTAAATGAACAAGGCATCAAGATCGACTTCGCTGACCTTGCTGGCTGGCAACATGCCCTATACTCACTGGCCCAACTTACCCGAAGTAAAGATGGCAAACTCGGCTTATTTTATTGCGACATCGAAGATGGACCTGCTCTTTCGTTCAGGGGAATTCACATGTTTACCGGACCAACCTCATGGGAGCTGCACAAGAGAATGTACGATCAAGTCTTATTACCCCTAAAAATGAATAAGGCCGTATTACAATGCGAGCAAGCTACTTGGACCAAGTTTCCTGAAATTCATAACAGCATCTCCGTTTCGCTCGACGACTTACAAAAAGAGTTCTCCTACCTGCGAACAAAACAGGTAGAGCCTATTCCGCTTATTCAAAGTTTGGGGCATATGGAGTGGTTCTTTAAACCACGCTCAACTCGCAAATGGGCCGTCAATCCGCAGTACCCCTACACACTTAATCCTAACAAACCGGCCGCTCGCAAGGCAATTCTATCCATATGGGATGAAGCGTTTACCCTGCTACAACCTAACACCATTCACGTAGGCTTCGACGAGATCGGCATGATCGGATTTCAGTTACCCAGAAAAAAAGAAATATCATTTTTTAAAAAACAGCTTAGTGTACTAGATCGCTATGCCCGATCAAAGAATGCCGCGCTAATGATTTGGGGAGACATGGGACTTGCACCAGGCGAGGGCCCCGATGCTTGTAATGGAGTTACCCCAGAAAGATCCCTGACCATTCGAAGCAGTATTCCTAAAGGAACCTGGATCGCCGATTGGCATTATCTAGGCAATACCGACCCGGCGGTGTACAAAAGCAGTTTACAACTATGGAAAAAAGAAGGATTCAAGCCCCTGGCCTCTCCCTGGCTGTTGCCCAATAATGTGCGCGGGTTTACCTTGGCGGCTATAGAGCAAAAAGCCGGATTATTACAAACTACCTGGGCCGACTTTGAAAGTAGCGAAAAAAATATGCTGCTCAATATAGAGCAATTTGGCGCCTATGTACTCGCACTCGACTACGCATGGAGCGGACGAAAAGAATTACCCGAGGCACTTTCGTACGACCCGGTTAGAATCTGGACCCAGCGTTTCTATACCCAACCCAAGCCGATCGATGCCAGATTAGGTAGAAAAATGGACACACTCATCTCGCTTCAAAACTCTTGTAAGGAGACGGGACAGAACAGGCCTGTGACCCTATCGATCGATGTAACACAACCAACTCTCTTTATTGGATGCAGACTTTCAACTTTTACGGAGACACTCCTACCCGAGGCGACGCCCGCAGGCATTTTGAGGGGTTATTTTCAAGAACAACTGGTTTTTGAAAAGATCATACGCTACGGAGCCGAAGTGCGAGCAATTCAAGATAACAGGCCCTGCTATGCACATATTGGCCGTGATGAACTCGACAACAAAGACTTTCACTTGTTCTTTCAAAAACCGGCGATGCTCGATAAGATCACGTTGAGCAGCCTTCATCCCGGAGCAGGCCTAACATTCAAGGGTCTTATTTTGATC
>CANGYW010000034.1 GCA_947458335.1 Chitinophagaceae bacterium
AGAGAGCACTAATGGACTTTTGAGTTTTCCTGCTACCATCCGTAATCAATTTAATACAGCGCTCTCTACACTTGAGGGTGCTTTGGCCTTACGAAAGGATTTTCTCTCTTTTCAACGTGACTTTTACAAGCAGGTGCCTGCTCGTGCAGCAGCACATCCTGTAAAAGCTTATGTGGTGGGTGCTAAAAAGGACCAACCCCGTATTCGCGAGTTTGCCACTCTATTGCAACGCCATCAGATTAAGATCTATGGATTACCGGCAGATTGGTCTGATGCGGATTTTCAAAAGGGATATTCTTTTATGGTGCCGCTCGATCAGCCCCAGCATACCCTTATTCGCACCATCTTCGAAAAAACGGCCGATTACAAAGACAGTTTGTTCTACGACATTACCTCGTGGACCCTGCCGCTGGCAATGGGGCTGCAGGCAAAAGAATTAACGGCTATGCCCGTATCAATGGGAGAACCCATTACCACCTCGCAATTTGCTGAGTTGGACGGGGCGACGTCGCCTAATCTTTCTGTTACCGGTACTACTTATGCGCTCTTGGTAGAGTGGGATAATCTATACGCGCCTGCTGCATTGTATCAATTACAGCAAAGAGGGGTGATGGTGAAAGTGGCCACCCAGCCTTTCGAGATTGCGGTGGGTAGTGCTGTTCGTCGTTTTGAGTATGGTACCCTGCTGATACCGGCACAGCAATCCGGAATGTCCAAGACTGGTTTACAAAATTTAGTCAATTCGCTTATAGAAAAATATCGCATTGTGGTTTATCCGGTAGCAACCGGATTTTCTGGCGTGGGGGTAGATCTGGGCAGTGCCAAGTTTGTAACGCTCGAAAAGCCAACCGTTGCATTATTGACTGGGTCGGGCGTCAATGCCACCGATGCAGGAGAGGTCTGGCATTTGCTTGATCAGCGAATGGATATTACCGCTTCACATATCGAGCCTATTGCCGTAAAGCGAATAGATTTAAGCCGCTACAACACCATCGTTATGGTGGGTGGAAACTATGGCGACCTCGATAAGGATAAGATCAAAAATTGGATACAGCAGGGAGGTACGCTGGTAGTACTCGAAGAAGCTATCAATTGGGCAGTACAAAGTGGCATCAGTACAGCTTCTTTCAAAAAAGTAAAATCGGCTACCGACAGCACGCAGTTCAGGCCTTATGAAACGCGCGATGAGGTGGCCGGCGCCCAGCAAGTAAGAGGAGCCATCTTAGGAGCCACCTACGACCCATCTCATCCACTGGCATTTGGCTATCATCAGAAGGAGGTGAGTCTCTTTAAGGCCAACAGAATCTATATGGAGAAGAGTAAGAGCCCTTACCAGACTCCCTTTGTGTATGGTAAGCAACCGATGCAAAGCGGTTGGATGAGCAAAGAGAACCGCGAAGCTGCCTCAGGGTCTGCAGCCGTTACGGTCTCTTCGTTGGGCAATGGGCGTGTTATCAACATTGCCGATAATCCTAATTTTAGAGCCTACTGGTTGGGTGGCAGCAAGTTATTTCTGAATGCGCTCTTTTTTGGTCAGGTAATTGATCTTGGGGGCGGCCGAAATTGGGAATAATTAGTTGTGCACAGTATTGCGCAGCACGGCGATTAGTAGTAGTTTAGTCGCTCAATCAATTTATGTCAATTTAAAAACGAGCACTATGATTAAGATGCAAGTAATCGGAAATTTGGGTAAGGACTGTGTTGTGAATACGGTCAATGGAAAGAATGTTATCAATTTTACGGTGGCACACACCGAGAAGTATCGGGACAGTCAGGGTAACCAGCAGGAAAAGACCACGTGGGTCGACTGTGCGTATTGGACTGACCGTACAGCTGTTTCACAGTATTTGGTAAAAGGAAAGCAAGTGTATGTTGAGGGGCAACCCGAAGCAAGATCGTTTCAGCGAAACGATGGTACACCCGGCTCTTCTCTTTCGTTGCGTGTAAAAGACATTCAGTTATTGGGCGGTCGTGGTGAGATGGCCGGAGGGGGCAATTTTCAAGCTGCTGCAGCTGCGGCAGCTAGTTCGGGTCCTTCCGGTGGTGCAGAAGATTCGGACGATCTTCCATTCTAATCCCGTTACGTAAGAATTTTCTTTAATGCCTCGGTGCTATCACCGGGGCATTTTTATTTGTTTCTTTGCAACATGACCCCCGCTATATTTTCTTATTCTACCCTCAAGGCATTTACCGAAGCTGTTTTTTTAAAGATGGGATGCTCGCACACACATGCCACCATGGCTACCGAGGCGCTGTTGGCAGCTGATCTGCGAGGTATAGATTCTCATGGAGTGGCCAGGCTTAGTGGGTATATTCGACTTTGGGAAGCGGGTCGCATTAATGCAACACCATCTATACGCGTAGTGCACCAAACGCCCTCTACGGCCGTGCTAGACGGAGATGGGGGGTTGGGGTTAGTGGTAGCGCAAGAAGCTATGCAAATCGCTATAGAGAAAGCTAGGCAAGTAGGTAGCGGATGGGTCAGTGTTCAAAATAGTAATCACTTTGGTATTGCCGGCTATCATGCTATGTTGGCACTGCAGCACGATATGATCGGCATGGCCATGACTAATGCCAGTCCACTAGTGGCCCCCACTTTTTCTACAGACAAGATGCTTGGCACCAATCCGATTGCTGTAGCAGCACCGGCAGGAAAGCAGCCCCCCTTTGTAGCCGACTTAGCCACTACCACGGCAGCTAATGGAAAATTGGAAATTCTGCAACGCAAACAGCAAGATACGCCTACCGGTTGGGTACAAGACAAAGAAGGGGCTTCTTCTACCGATGCCCATATTCTCAAAAAGGGTGGGTCATTGTTGCCGCTCGGAAGCGATCGCGAGCATGGCTCTCATAAAGGCTATGCACTGGGCGCGGTGGTAGATCTGTTTTCTGCTTTGTTGAGCGGGGCCAACTATGCCCCCTGGGTACCGCCTTTTCCAGCCTATGTGCCCATGCCTGCTCGCCAGCCCGGAAAAGGTATTGGCCATTTTTTGGGTGCCCTGCGCATTGACGCATTCAGAAGTGCAGAAGAATTTAAAGAGTCGATGGATGACTGGATCGGTGGATTCAGGAAGGCTGCTCCCACCGATGATCAGCAAAAAGTATTAGTGCCCGGTGATCCGGAGCGCGAAGCATTTGAACAACGTATGGCCCTTGGTATCCCCTTAGAGGAGGTTGTGGTAAAGGACCTCCAGGGCGTGGCCTCTCAATTCTCGCTAACGCTGTAAAAGCAATTAGATGATTAGCAAGGAGTCGCCGTAGCTAAAGAAACGGTATTTATCCTTGATTGCTTTTTTATAAGCCTCCATGGCCAATTCGTAACCCGCAAAGGCGCAGGTCATAATTAACAGACTGGTCTTGGGTAAATGAAAATTGGTGACCAGTGCATCGGCAATATTAAAATCGTAGGGAGGATGAATAAACATGTTAGTCCATCCCTCGGAGGGTTTTAGTAATTTTTGTGCAGTAAAGGAAGACTCCATGGCCCGCATGGTAGTGGTGCCGATAGAACAGACTCTATGCCCGTATTCCTTGGCACGATTTACGATTTTGCAGGCTGTTTCGTCTATATGATAATACTCGGCATCCATTTTGTGTTTGCTGAGATCTTCTACTTCGATGGGTCTAAATGTGCCCAGTCCTGTATGTAGGGTTACTTCCGCAAATCGAATTCCTTTAATCTCGAGGCGCTTGATGAGCTCACGACTAAAGTGCAGACCTGCGGTTGGGGCGGCTACGGCTCCTTCGTGCTTGGCATATACGGTCTGATAACGCTCCTTGTCTTCTTCTTCGGGTTTACGCTTTATGTATTTTGGAAGTGGCGTTTCTCCAAGCTTTTCGAGTTGGGCGCGAAAACTTTCTTCGTCTCCTTCCCATAAGAAGCGTATGGTACGACCCCGGCTTGTGGTATTGTCAATTACTTCGGCCACCAGGTCTTCGTTGTCACCAAAGTAAAGTTTATTGCCTACCCTAATCTTTCGGGCAGGATCAACTATTACATCCCACAACCGATTGGGTTTATTCAGTTCGCGCAGCAAGAATACCTCGATCTTGGCGCCGGTCTTTTCTTTACGACCATACATACGGGCCGGAAACACGCGGGTATTGTTGACTACAAAGCAATCTTTATCGTCAAAGTAGTCGATGATATCTCTAAAATGTTTGTTTTCGATTACCCCTGTGTGGCGATGCACGACCATCATGCGGGCATCCTCTCTTTTTTTGGCGGGATGCTGGGCGATCAGGTTTAGGGGCAGATCAAAACGAAATTGCGAAAGCTTCATGCATGTGGGTTTAGATGGAAGTCTTGCAAACGCATCCCGGGCAAAAAGCCACGAATCGAAGTGAACCTCACCGGCCTTACGGCGCCGGGTTGGGTAAGCATGACCGCTTTATAGGCGTGCAAAATTACAAAAAAAACAGCCCTTTTAAATATTTTTTTCGAAGCTGCTAACGGAACCTAAAACTTAAGGTGGCGTACGGTAAGTCCGTCGTTGAGGAGTTGTTTGAGCGAATCGATACCGATGCGGAGGTGGTTTTCGACATATTGGGCAGTAACAGCCTTGTCGCTTTCCTCTGTTTTGACCCCCTCGGGAATCATAGGTTGGTCGCTGACCAGTAGCAGCGCCCCCGTTGGAATCTTATTGTAAAAGCCAACAGTGAAGATGGTGGCTGTCTCCATGTCAATGGCGTAGGCCCTGATCTTTTGCAGGTATTCCTTAAATGGCTCGTCATGTTCCCATACCCTGCGGTTGGTGGTATAGACGGTGCCGGTCCAATAGTCCACTTCGTAGTCGCGGATAGTGGTCGAAACGGCTTTTTGCAGGGCGAAGGCGGGTAACGCAGGCACCTCCGAAGGAAAATAGTCGTTAGAGGTTCCCTCGCCGCGAATGGCGGCAATGGGCAAAATGAGATCGCCCAGTTTATTTCTTCTTTTTAGTCCGCCGCATTTGCCTAAGAACAAGACCGCTTTGGGTTCGATGGCGGTGATCAGATCCATAATGGTGGCTGCCGTTGGGCTGCCCATTCCAAAATTAACAATGGTGATATCGCCCGCCGTGGCACATTGCATAGGTCGGTCCGAGCCCATAATCTCGACCTTGTTCCACTCCGCAAAGAGTTTTACGTAGTTGCTGAAGTTGGTAAGGAGTATGTATTTTCCGAATTGATCCAGTCTAGCCCCTGTATAGCGGGGTAGCCAGTTGTGAACGATCTCTTCTTTTGACTTCATCACCCAAATTTAATCATTTAGTTTTGAACCATGATCGAGCTGCGCTATCCCGAAACTCTGCCCAAGACCAGAAGTAGTCTAGGCTCCAAAGAGGTGTTCGATCCGGTTCGCAAACGGTGGGTGCGATTAACTCCCGAAGAGTGGGTGAGACAGCTGTTTATTTTGTTATTGACAGAGACGCATCGCTTTTCTACTGCCTGGATGGCCGTGGAGCAATCTATTGCGCTGGGGGCGCTTCAAAAAAGGTTTGATCTGCTGATTTACGACAGTTCGCAACAGCCCTGGATGATGGTTGAATGCAAGGCCGAGACGGTTGCCCTCGATGACGAAGTATTGGATCAGCTGCTTCGCTATAATATGAGTGTTCCAGTTCGTTATCTGCTTATTACCAATGGGGCCCAATGCTTGGGCTGGGAGCGCAATGGCAATACCTTGATTCCCTTGCAAAAAATACCTGCGTCTACTGTTTAATTCACTGGCATTCGAAAGGGGTTCCGACTATTTTGATCGGAATAAACCTTTTCTATGAAAAAATCATTGCTAGTGGTTGGCTGTTGCTTGCTATTGTGGGCCTGCCAAAAATCGTCTTATTCAATCCATCTCTCTTCTTACAAGGAATCATTGATGCCTGTTGATTCCATCAATACTATTATTGCTGCTCAAATCAAAGAGAAAGGGCTATTCGAATGGAGCACTGCTTCTGACAGGATGTTATGGAGCGCCTTGGTACACGGCGGGCATGTTGTTTCGTTGGGTTATCGTGTGGATGAAAAGCTCGGTGCACCATCATATCAATGGCGACGGCAGGTTATACGAGAACAAGTACTCGATCAGCTTTACGCAGTTGAGAAAAAGAATAATAGCGCTGTCAATAGAGAAACAATGGAGCTGTGGTCCGAAGCAGTTTTGCCGGTGCTTAATGTGCTTGTTACCTCTTATGAAACTATGATTACACTTCGCTATAGTCCCTTGGTTCGATATTTAGAGCCTATGGAGTATGAGGCCCATTTATATTCTAACATAGCGGAGCGACAAAGTGGTTGCGCCCCTAATCTGCCCGATGCTTCGCTGGTGGCGGGGCTCGATTATGGGATTGTGAGCCCCTTTGCCAAAGCTTCTTGGAACTATCCTCATCATGGTTTGTTGGATGCCTGGCGAGCGGTATCTGGTGTCGGCATCACCGTTTTTTTGATCGATACCGGTATTAGTTATGAGCAGGAGAACCTGGGGTCGCAGTTCAATCAAGGACTTTCTCAAAAGCGGAGACTCGAAAAGATGGTGACGCTTCCCAGAAAAAAACTTTTTGGCATTTTTAATGTGGGTCTGACGGAGACACCCGAAGATCGCTGCGGTCATGGTACCGCTATGGCCGGAGTGCTGGCTGCTCCAAGAGGTACCGATGGTAACATGTCTGGAGTGGCTTACAATGTAAATCTTATCTCTTGTCGTGCTGCCGAAGATGTCTTTATTGATGAAGCACGCGAAGTGCGTGGGGTCAGTGATGCTTTTGTAGCGGCTGGCAACAGGACCGACGTGCATATTATCAGCCTAAGTATGGGTAGGATCACTGTCAGCTCACAGATGCGAGATGCTATTTTGTATGCGAGAGCAAAAGGAAAGTTGATTTTCTGTGCGGCCGGTACTTCTTTGTCCTTTACAGCTGGATGGGCCGGGGTGATATTCCCTGCCACGATGAGCGAAGTGCAAGCCGTTACAGGCGTGACTACTGGTAGTCCTATGGAATCTTGCGTGGCTTGCCACAGCGGTCCCGAGGTAGATTTTGTGGTGGTGATGGAAAGAGCAGCCGATAAAAAACATCCACTTACTGTTGCTGATAGTGGAGATGCGCCCTCTACAATCGGCGGATCATCGGTGGCAACAGCGACCATGGCTGCAATGGCCGCTTTGTTATGGAGCCGGTATCCATGGTGGAGTACTACGGAGCTGTTAAGTCGGTTACAACAAAACAGTAGTTACTTTCCTAATCGGCATAGCCGTTGGGGATGGGGGCTATTTCAGCCGGCGCAGGCTGTCAATTGATCATTACCTGTGCGCAGGGGTAGGGTCAAATAAAAAAAGCTGTCTCTGAAAAGAGACAGCTTTGTATAAAAGTTGATGACGTACTCGATTAGGGAAAGATGCCCAGTTCTGCATAAATGGTGGCTACTTTGTTAATAGCGACCACATAGGCAGCTGTACGCATATCGGGTATAGAGGGGTTCTCTTTCCAGGCGTTCATAATTTCATGTGTGGCAGTGATCATGGTTTCTTCTAGACCGCTATACACCAGGTCTACTTCATCTGGTCCATGCATGATCATTTGCTTGGCCTTACTATCGGCCTCTTTTCCGCTTAGCTGCTCCATTTGTTTTAAAATGGTCGTGTTCACGTTTTCGGTGAAACGTTTTTCCATTCTACCGTAGCGAACATGGCTTAGATTTTTTAGCCACTCGAAGTAAGATACGGTTACCCCACCTGCGTTCAGATACATGTCGGGGATTACAATAACTCCCTTTTGTGCTAGAATTTCATCAGCTTCTGGTGTAAGCGGACCATTGGCCCCCTCTCCGATAATCTTAGCTTTAATGCGGGGCGCATTTTCTGCGTTGATTACATTTTCGAGTGCTGCTGGAATTAAAATATCACAATCCGCCTCGAGGGCATCGAACGAGTTAGTTACATTGGTAGCCCCAGGAAAGTTCAAGATCGATCCGGTTTTCTTACGGTGCTGAAATACAGCTTCTACATCGAGACCTGTATCAGATAAGATCGCTCCCTCGTATTCTGCCAGTCCTACAATTTTAGCTCCTGCTTTCTCAAAGAAGTGGGCTGCCCAGTAACCTACATTACCAAGGCCTTGCACGATGACTCTTTTTCCTTCTATGCCTACGGGAAGTCCCAGTTTTTTCATCAGGTCAGGAAGATTACACACCTCACGCGTACCATAGAAAACACCCAGCCCGGTTGCCTCACGTCTGCCTCGTACACCTCCTTGTGTAATGGGTTTTCCGGTTACACAACCCGCGGCATCCACTTCGCCGGGACGCATCGATACGTAGGTGTCCAATATCCAAGACATTTCTCTTTCGCCTGTTCCGTAGTCGGGGGCTGGAACATCAGTGCCAGGTCCGATAAAATTCTTTTTTATTAGCTCTGATGTGTAACGACGCGTAATTCGCTCCAGCTCGCTTACGGAGTATTTTTTGGGGTCTATCTTGATGCCACCTTTACCACCTCCAAAGGGTACATTAACGATAGTGCATTTATACGTCATTAGAGCAGCGAGGGCCATCACTTCGTCTTGGTTTACTTCAGCTGCAAAACGAATACCTCCTTTGCAAGGGGTCTTGTGGTGGGAGTGTTGCACTCGATAGGCTTCGATCACCTCAATAGTGCCGTTGTCTCTTTTGATTGGAAAACGAAGTTGTAGTACGGAGTTACATTGCCGAATTTGGTTAAGCAGCCCGCTGTCCCATTTCGTGAATTTGGCAGCCTTGTCGAAACTTTTTTCTACGGCTCCAAAAAAACTGTAGTGTTTGTCAGACATAATTCAAGGTTTAAGCATTAGCAATCGTATCAAAAAAAAGTCGTTTTATTCTTTTTCTAGTTTCGAAATCTTTCTGTCGAGTCGAATAAGGTACATTAGTAATCCACCTAAGATGGTCAACATAACGGCAATCACTACATAAATTCTGCCTTCGCTGCGCATCAGATCGGCCATCGGAGTAGGAGAGGGTTGCGCCAGTGCCGAGGTAGCCGTAACGGCTATTATCAGCAGTGCTGTGATAAGACTGGCAATGATTTTCATGAGATCAATTTTTTATCGGTGATCAATTGTAGTCTGACCTTTAGCGTGGCAATCCACACCCCCAATAAGGTCCAGCCAATAACGGCCGGATAAAATACAACGCGCATCGAAGCGCTGATGTCGTTTTTTACATCGAGAGCAGGGTTGCCATCGTTGCCTGGATGAAGGCTGGGTAAAATACGGGGCAAGATCCAGATGGCTGGAAAAAGAATCGCGTACGCAAAAATGTTATAGACGGCACTGAGGCGGGCTCGTTTATCGATATCGGCAATCGCATCGCGCAAGATCAGGTACGCGCTGTAGACCAGCAATGCTATGGCGGCTCCAATTAGTTTGGGATCGCGGGCAATGGTACTAAACGAATTAAGGAGAGGTTTATTAGGGTCGGCCCAGGTGTAGGAGGCCCATATGGCACCGGTGGCATATCCGAGAACACCCAGCAGCATGGCGGTAACAGCAAACTGTCTGGCATAAATATCGTGTTTCAGATCGAGGCTGCGCAGGTATTTAATGGCGTAGACAACCGATACGGTAAAAAGAATCATCATTGCAAACCACATGCACACGTGAAAGTATAGGTTTCGTATGGTTTCTTGCAGCAGCGGCAGGGCAGGAACGGGCCCGAGTAATCCGGCCACGATGGTGTAGACAAGCAAGACGGCCGATAATATTTTCCACCAGTTCTTCTTCATGCGATCGGAGTTGCAAAATTACGGAGATGGGGTCGTAATCGCATGATCGTATCTTAATCTTTCCATAAGAATGGAAAAAGGATTACGGCCATAAGTACAATCAGCGCATCTAGAGCTATTAAAAGCCCAACAGCAGACCCAGAAACACTTAGTAGCGGGCTAAAAGTGGCACTGGAAAGGCGCATCAGCAGCACCAGCTGTGGAATAATCACCGGAAATCCTAGCAGGGCCATGATGGCTGCATTTTGCTGGGCCTTGGCAGCGATGGCTGCTAAAAAGCTAAATACCAAGCTTAAACTGATACCACCTAGCAGTACGAGTCCAGTAAACGGCCAGGCTTGTTTCATCGGATTACCAAGTAAAAAAGTAAAAAGCAGTAAGCTGATGCCGCTCATCAGGATCATCAACAGTGCGTTGAACAGTAACTTGGACAGCAAAAATTCGGTGGCATTGTTGATGGTGTAGAAGTAAAGCATTCGCCCTCGGCTTTCTTGTAAAAAACTTTTAGCTACTGCATTGATACAGATAAAAAGCAGGTTGACCCAAAAAAGTCCATTCCAAACAGCTGCTTCGGGTTGGTCAATGGCCATAAACAAAACAAACAAGGTGGTCCCGATGTAAAGCAGTAATCCGTAAAAACTGTATTGCTGCCGGGTCTCAAGCAGGAGTTCTTTAGCCAATAGGGCTCGGATGCGTTTCATCGGCAAATTTTCTCAGGGTTGCGAATAGCATTGGCGACAGCGGGGTTCGTAACTATCGGTAGCTCCCAAAAGTACCTGATCTTCTCCAGCCGCTATCCGGAACGAGTAGTTAGCCATAGCTCCACAACGCACACAAATCGCATGGAGTTTGGTTACATGATCGGCTTTGGCCATCAGTTGGGGCATAGGGCCAAAGGGTTTTCCGGAAAAATCCATATCGAGACCGGCTGCGATTACTCGCACACCGCGAGTTGCCAGTTGCTCGCACACATCTACGATGCTGTCGTCAAAAAACTGTGCTTCATCTACGCCAATGACCTCTACGTCTTCGGCCATCGAGAGGATTTGCAAGGGGTCTTCGATGGGGGTAGAGATATAAGAATTTGTGTCGTGTGATACGATCTTTTCTTTTGCGTAGCGGGTGTCTAGTAGTGGCTTTACAACCAGTAAACGCTGGTTGGCGATCCGAACCCGCTTTAAGCGTCTGATCAGTTCTTCGGTCTTTCCACTGAACATCGATCCGCAAATCACTTCGAGACTGCCTCTGGCAAGCCCCCTTACATTGGGTTCAATAAACATAGCTGGTTGTGCAATGTGACTGTTATGCAGTAACTTTAGAAAAACTTTTCAAAGATACTGGAATGGATCGAATCGATTTGCTTATCAATACACTTAGACAGCAGTATCAGCAAAAAGAATCTCCTGAAATTCTATTGCAAACTATCGCACAACTGCAGGCCGAGCTTATCGCAGACGGCACCGGACAGACGCTTCACCTAGGCACAGCCAAAATTGCCGTTATGATGCCAGTCGGCGCTGGTGCTGGATTGGTCAACGCCAATAGCCCTGCTGCAGAACCTGTCTCTATTAATGAACGAATTGCGCCTGTTCAACCAGTATTGGCTGATACCCTAAGCAGCGAGCCGATTCGCGAGCTTAAAAAAGCGATCGACATCAATGATCGATTTTTATTAACGCAGGAGCTCTTTGGTGGAGATGAGAAAAAATTTGAACAGGCCATCAAAACCATCGATGCCTTTAGCATTCGGGCAGAGGCTTCTTTTTGGATAGAAAAAGAGATCAAAGCTAAGCCTGGTTACCCTAAAGGAAGTACAGCGGCCCTCTTGCTCGATCAGTTAGTAAGTAGACGATTTTCTTGAATATAGTCTACGATACACTGGGTAGCTCCGGCCTGTTGACGTACGTATGCGCCCGCTTTTTGTCCAGCTTCACGACATTGGTCAGAGTTTAGTATAAGACGGGTCAATAGGCTCTCTAATGTGTTGCCATTATCGTTAGATGCAAACGAAAAAGCGGCTTGTTGTTCAATTAAGGCCATTGCCTCTGCATGCTTTTTATGAAAGGGGCCAAAAAGTACCGGAATCGAGTAGACGGCCGCTTCTAGCGTGTTATGAATACCGGCTCTGTGCAATCCTCCGCCTATGTAGGCAATAGTACCGTAGCGGTAAAGCCTAGATAGCATTCCATAGTTATCCATGATCATAACTCGAGGAGCGGGCGCTTCTTTTTTCCATTGGCTATAGCATACGGCATCATCAAATAATTCTTTTAGGGCCTTTACGTGCGACTCCGATAATTCGTGTGGGGCAATAATCACTTTAAGCGAGGTTAGCTGCGGATGTTGCAGTGCTTCTTGGAGCGCCTTCTCGTCTTCTGGCCAGGTACTGCCGGCCACCAATAATGGCTTGTTTGACTTGAATGCCTCTATCCCCTCAATAGGGAGGGCTTGTGATGCGATGGTGAGGACTCTGTCGAAACGGGTGTCACCCGCCACAGAGCTGATGTCTTTTACTCCCAACTGTGCGGCAAGCTTTAACGAGGATTCATTTTGCAAGAATAAGTGTTGAAAGCGCCCCAACATTTTTCTGGAGAGCGTCCCATACCATTTAAAAAAGTTCATGTCTTCTCTAAAAAGGGCAGACACTAGCAGAAGAGGAATCTGTTGGTAAAATATCTTCTTGAGGTAAAAAAACCAAAACTCGTACTTGACAAAAATGACCAGCGAAGGATGGGTCAGCGAAAGAAATTGTTTAGCAGTGCGCGGTCCGTCGAGCGGAAGATAGCAGACCCAATCGGCGCCTTTGTAATTTTTCTGTACCTCATATCCCGAAGGAGAGAAGAAAGTAAGCAGTATCCGATGGCCAGGGTACTGCGATCGTAGCGCTTCTAACAGTGGTCGACCCTGCTCAAATTCGCCCAAAGAGGCGCAGTGCATCCAAATGACCTTATCGGAAGGTTTTATTTGTCTCCGCAGGTATTCCATGACGCCTTTTCGGCCATTTCTCCATTGGCGGGCTTTGTTATAAAAGGGAGAGGCGGCCAAGATAGCCAGGCGAAATAAGATCAGAAAAATGTGATAAAGAAGTACCTGCAAAAAGAAAGATTATGCTTGAGCAAAGGTAATGTCATCGGATCGAATGCCCCGCCATTTTACTACTTTTGTTTTTCATTTTGCTTTCCAAAATTTTAGCTATGCGTCCGCTTCAAATGGTAGATACCAAGACCCAGTACTTGCATATTAAAGAAGAGGTAGATAAGGCCGTTAGTGAGGTAATGGATTCAGCCGCTTATATAAATGGTCCGGCCGTTGGTCAGTTTGCCGAGCAGCTGGCTTCTTATTTGTCAGTCAAGCATGTTATTCCCTGTGCTAATGGCACTGACGCATTACAGATTGCTCTGATGGCACTCGATTTGCAACCAGGTGATGAAGTTATTACACCTTCTTTTACCTACATTGCCACTACTGAGGTAATCGCACTGCTTCGTCTTAAGCCCGTATTCGTAGAGGTTGATCCCTTTCATTTTTGTATGGACCCCGTGGCTCTGGAGCGGGCCATCACTCCGCGCACCCGTGCAATTGTGCCCGTTCATTTGTACGGACAGGCAGCTCCCCTTAAAGAGATATTAGATATTGCATCGCGCCATGGCATCGCCGTTGTAGAAGACAATGCGCAAGCTATTGGCTGCGATTATATTTTTGAAGATGGGCAAAAAAAGAAGACCGGTACCCTAGGAACAATTGGATGTACCTCCTTTTATCCTTCAAAAAATTTAGGGGCCTTTGGAGATGGGGGAGCGCTGTTTACTAACGATGATGTACTGGCATCGCGTATCCGGATGATCGCCAACCACGGACAAAGTAAACGCTATTATCATGATGTAGTTGGTTGTAATAGTCGGCTCGATACGATGCAAGCTGCCATACTATCTGTCAAGCTTACGCGGCTCGATCAGTACAATGCGGCCAGACGCCAGGCAGCGGGTTTTTATGACCAGGCCTTTGCTGGATGCTCTTCTTTACTCACTCCTCGAAGAGTAAACCACGGAACGCATGTTTTTCACCAGTATACTTTGCGTGTTACCAATGGGCAGCGGGATGCGTTGGCGACCTTTCTCACAAACCGGCAGATTCCATCGATGATTTATTATCCCGTGCCTGGCCATCGTCAAAAAATGTTTGATTCTTTTTTGACTACTACTCCCGATCTTCCCATCACTGATTTACTTACGGAACAAGTTATCTCGTTGCCTATTCATACTGAACTCGATACAGAGCAGCTTTCGTTTATTGCTAGCGGAGTCTTAGATTTTTTTAAAACAAGGGCCTGATGTCTCACCCACTCATCGATGCACTCAAGCAGCGCCGCTCTAGTATTGCTGTGCTGGGGTTAGGTTATACCGGCTGGCCCCTGGCCTTATCGTTGCATGAACATTTTGAGGTGTGTGGCTTTGACACCAATGAGCGTCGCATCTCGCAGTTGCAACAACTGCTTAGCCGCTCATCATCTTTATCACTATCTTACTCTAGCGATGTTCTATCGAATTGTGATTGCTTTATTGTAGCGGTTCCTACTCCGGTAACAGAAAAAAACGAGCCAGATCTTCGCTCGTTAGAAGCGGCCCTTTTATCAGTGGCTGCCGTATTGAAATCTGGTGCACTGGTTATTATTGAGAGTACTGTTTATCCGGGTTGTACTGAAGAGTTTTGTCTACCCTTGCTAGAAAAACACAGCGGCTTAAAAGCAGGGGTTGATTTTGGGCTGGGCTATTCTCCCGAGAGGATCAATCCGGGCGATCAGGTTCATACTCTTACTACAGTTACCAAATTGGTATCGGCTGTGCATACACCCTGGCTGGATGTTGTAAAGTTTATTTATGAAACAATCGTTACGGCCGGCGTGCATGTTTGTGCTAGCGTAAAGGTGGCCGAGGCGGCAAAAATGACCGAGAATATTCAGCGGGATGTGAATATTGCGTTGATGAATCAGCTGTCCGAGCTTTACGAGCATCTCTCTATAAGTACGGGCGATGTGTGGCAGGCCGCTGCTACCAAATGGAACTTTTTACCCTTTCGTCCCGGACTAGCGGGCGGGCATTGTATCAGTGTAGATCCCTACTATCTTCTACATCGAGCTAAAAGTATTCCCTTTTCACCTACGTTAGTAGCCGAAGCGCGTCGCGTCAACGAAATGGTTAGGACTCGAATTCTCCAGCGAATTCTTGATCACTTGCAGCATAATGCCATCGATTATGCAAAGGCTCGCATCCTTATCAAAGGAGTAACTTTTAAAGCTAATGTAGCCGATGTGCGCAACGCTAAGATCGTAGTCGTTGCATTGGATTTGATTGCGCTGGGGTGCACGGTTGACCTAAGTGATCCTATCGCCGATGAAGTCGCTCTTCTTCACGAGTACGGACTTTGCTTAGTTTCGAAGGAGGGAGTCGAGTATGATATTGTGGTTATTGCCGCCGATCATAGCGACTATTATCTCCTTGAAGAAAGCTATTTTTGCGAGCGAACCCGTCAGGGGGCACTCGTTGTCGATCTGACCGGTATCTATAGAAACCGTATTATCCAACGAAACTACTGGACGCTCTAGTATGCCATTTATAACAACGTCACTTCCCGATCTTCTGATTTTTGAGCCACATGTGCACAGTGATGAAAGAGGCTATTTTTTTGAATCATACAACCAGTCTGTCTTTGAGCAGGCCGGGTTGGATATTCGTTGGGTGCAAGACAACCAATCTTCGTCTCAGTATGGCGTTATCAGAGGGTTGCATTTTCAAGTACCTCCGCATGCGCAAACAAAGTTAATTCGCGTATTAGCGGGTCGTATTCTCGATGTGGTCATAGATATCAGAAAAGGGTCGCCTACGTTTGGTCACTCGTTCAGTATAGAACTGTCTGCCATCAATAAAAAGCAGTTGTTGGTGCCCAAAGGATTTGCACATGGGTTCTCTGTTCTTAGTGAGCAAGCAGAAGTGTTGTACAAGTGCGATACGCTCTATCATAAACCCAGTGAGCAAGGTATCTTGTATGCCGATCCCGATCTTGCGATCGACTGGACCATTCCAGTTAACCAGGCCCTCGTCTCTGAAAAAGACAAGGTATTGCCATTGCTAAAACAGTTGAATTCTCCTTTTGACTATGCTGCAAAATAAAGCTGATCGTATGAATGCCTCTGCGGCAGTCACCCCCAAGCCAAAAGTGCTAGTCACAGGTGCCAATGGGCAGCTAGGAAAGGAGCTCAGGCAATTGGAGAAGGCTTGGCCGCAGTTCGATTTTTTGTTTTTGTCTAGAGAGGATTTGCCTATTCACCACTTTGAGTTGGTGCGACAGTTTTTTGCTGCCGAACATCCCGATTATCTCATTAACTGTGCGGCTTACACTGCTGTCGACAAGGCTGAGTCAGAAAAGGAATTAGCTTATCAGATTAATGCAGAAGCTGTGGGTGTACTCGCTGCCATTTGCAAGCAACAGCATTGCCGATTTATTCATATCTCTACCGACTATGTTTTTGATGGCAGCGGTCAGCGCCCCTACACCGAAGAGGATCCCTGCTCTCCACAATCAATATATGGGGCATCTAAATACCAGGGCGAGCAGTTGGCCCTTAAGTATGACCCTGGTTGTATCATCATTCGCACGTCTTGGGTCTATTCCTCTTTTGGAAAGAATTTTGTCAAAACCATCTTGCGTTTGCTGAAGGAAAAGCCGGCCTTGTCGGTGGTCAATGATCAGCAAGGGTCGCCTACCTATGCAGCGGACCTTGCTGAAGCGATACTTTTAATAATTTCTTCAACTAGCTGGAAGCCAGGAATCTATAATTATAGCAATACTGGAAATATTACTTGGTACACGTTCGCCCTTGCCATTGCGGCACTGCAGCAGTCCTCCGTACCCATTCAGGGTATCAGCACCGATCAATATCCTACAGCCGCCCGCCGCCCAGCTTATTCAGTACTCGATACTACCAAGATAACCGAAACATTTGGGGTGCCTATTAGGGATTGGAAAGAGAGCTTAGCGCGTTGTCTGTCTTTTTGTACATTCAGTGCCTAAACTATTTGTATGGCTGCTCCTACTCGAAGAGACTTCTTTAAAAAGACTGGTCTTTTCTCCGCTGCTGGACTACTGGCCGGTGTTTATCCGGCTGCTGCACTCAACAATGTATTTAAAAAGTCTAGGGGGCTTTCTGCAGACCAACTGGCAACCGACGAAGATTTTTGGTATCAGATTCAGCAGTCTTTTACCGTTTCTCCGGGCCTCATCAACCTAAACAATGGTGGTGTATCGCCGGCGCCTCGCACCGTGCAAGATGCGATGAAACGCTATTATGATTACAGCAACGAGACGCCCAGCTATTACATGTGGCGCATCTTAGACCAGGGTCGCGAACCTTTACGACAACAGCTAGCCCGCTTGGCCGGATGTGCGGCCGACGAAATTGCCATCAATCGTAATTCTTCTGAGGGTCTCGAGACCGTCATTTTTGGGATGACGCTTGCAGCCGGTGATGAAGTGGTGGCTTGCCGACAGGATTATCCTAATATGATCAATGCCTGGAATCAGCGGGTAATTAGAAACGGCATTAAAATGGTTTGGGTTAATCTTACATTGCCCTCGGAGGATGAGGACTATTTAGTTAGTCAGTATATAAATGCGTTTACCTCCAAAACAAAAGTGGTTCACCTTACCCACATTATCAATTGGAACGGACAGGTATTGCCCGTACAAAAGATCGCGCG
>CANGYW010000035.1 GCA_947458335.1 Chitinophagaceae bacterium
CTTCTATCAGGCTTACTTCTTGTTCAAAACCCTGTGGCTTTACGACAATTGCATGAATATATTCGCCACTGTTGACAAGAGAAGCCAGTGAACGACCGGCCGGAAAGCGATACACCACAAAATATTTGATAGGTGTTCTATTTTCTTTGGCAGGTTTTACAGTAAAGCGAATTGTCTCTGCCTTACGAGTCGTAATAGCGACCTGGGGGGTCAGGGGAGCACGATCGGAGATCCAGGGCATGGGAGGCAATAAAGCAGGATAGCGGTAGTAGTTGCTACGCAAACTATCGTTCCATCCATTAGGATTAGTAGCGAACGATTTACTGCTAAAATAGACACTGCCTTGCACTTGCGCATTGGCGCGCAACAACTGAATCTGTGCCGGCAGCTCGCGAGGGTTTTTCCAACCCGATTGACCTTTGTCTAAGGCGCGGTAAATACCATGCCCGATATAAATATGTTTTCCATAGGCATTACGACTCCACCAGTCGAGCAATTTTTCGTAAGCAATCTTATCATGCCCGATCTCAAGATAGAGTTGAGGCGTTACATAATCAATCCATCCTTTCTCTAACCAAAGCAAAATATCGGCATAGAGATCGTCATAATTAGTTTGTCCCGCACGACTATCACTCCCGCGTTCGTCCTTGTCCTTATTGCGCCAGACGCTAAACGGAGAAATGCCAAATCGAACTTCTTTATTAACAGCTTTGATAGCCTTGCTGATAGCTACAATAATTGAATCTACATTGCTTCTTCTCCAATCTTCTTTATTGAGCGGTGATCTCGAGCGGGCATACGAAGCAGCATCCGGAAATTCCTTGCCCGCTATACGATAAGGATAAAAATAATCATCCATATGAATAGCATCCACCGCATAGCGTTCCACAATATCGCGTACCACCTGTACCACAAAACGCTGCGCCTCTTTATTGCCCGGATCAAAATATTTTTTATCGCCGTATGTTAAAAACCATTCAGGATGAATTTTGGTAATATGAGCGGGCGCAATAGAAGACTTACCGATGGTTTGTACGGCACGATACGGATTAAGCCATGCATGAAATTCCATTCCGCGCTTATGGGTCTCTTCGATCATAAATGAAAGCGGATCCCAATAAGGAACAGGGGCCTTGCCCTGCTGACCGGTAAGAAACTCACTCCAAGGTTCGTAAGGAGAAGGATAAAAGGCATCAGCGGCAGGACGCACTTGAACGATCATGGCGTTCATGCCATTTCGCTGATGCTGGTCGAGAATATTGATAAAGTCGCTTCGCTGTTGAACAGGATCAGTTACGCCGCCTTTGGGCCAATCGATATTGGCCACCGTGGCGATCCACACACCCCTGAACTCATGTTTGGGTTGCGCCAAAGAAACTAGGGATAAAAAGAGTAGCAACGATAGGTTGATCAACGATAATTTCATTTGACAAAATTACGTGATTCGAGAGCAATTTATAGCTCAGCTACCCCACACACGCGTACCCTCCGAGCAATTGGAACAGATATCGATCTGCTTTCGGCCTCTAAGGATCTTAGCCCTAAACTGACGATAGGGTTCACTGCGCCAGATCTCGACAAAAGACTGCTGTTGTAAGTTGCCCATTTTATACTGCGCATCTTTATCGAAACAACAGGGTGCTACCAGTCCGTTCCAGGTAATAACAGGGTCGTGCCAAAGACGCCAGCAGTGATTAGCCAATTGACCTTTAAACTGATTACCTGCAGGAGTAGGCCGATAGCGGCTATACGCTTGGCGAGTAGGGATCAGCTGATGAGGGTCATTCGTGTAATCATAGATCTGTGCGGTCTTAAACCAGATATCATCCACGCCAATACGGCGAGCCAGCTGACGCGCCTCTTCGATCTGGTGTTCATTGGGGCGCACCACTAAAAATTGAAAAACAATAAAAGGGGTTTTGCTTCGAAGCTCTTTTTTCCACTTTACTACACGTGCTGCTCCCTCTAGCACCTTCTGTAACTGCCCCCCCACGCGGTACTGCTCATATACTTCTTGCGTAGTTCCGTCGATGGAGATAATCAATCGATCGAGGCCGCTCTCGATGGTTCGACGAGCATTCTCCTCTGTCAAATAATGTGCATTGGTAGAAGTAGCGGTATAGATCTTTTTTTGCGAGGCATAACGGACCATCTCTAAAAAAGCAGGATTTAAATAGGGCTCTCCCTGAAAATAAAATACCAGATAAAAAAGATCGCGATGTAGCTGATCGATGGTCTTTCTGAAAAAATCGGTTTGCAACATTCCGGTATCGCGTGTAAAAGAGCGAAGTCCACTGGGACATTCCGGGCAGCGGAGGTTACAAGAAGTAGTCGGCTCGATAGAGATAGAAATAGGTAGCCCCCATTGAATGGCCTTTCCGGTATACTTGCTTATATAATAGCTAGCCAAGACACGAACTGCATTCCACGTACGACGAAGCGTAAGCTTAGAAAGGAGATTGAGGCCATCTTGTACAGAAAATCGGCTCATGAATGCCGGGGCTGTTTTTTTACGAACTCACTAATATAGATCCGAATCAGCAAGAGTAATAGCGATATAAGCAACGGACCAAAGATGAGGCCAATAAAACCAAAGAGACTAAGTCCGGCAATGACACCAAATACAGTAGTAAGGGGATGAACATCGCCAATTCTCCTTAGCAATGTAAAGCGCATGACATTATCAACTGTGCCAATAACACCAAATCCAAAAACCGCCATGGCAATACCCTGTCCGTATTGACCAGCAGCCAGAAAAATAATAATGAGAGGAATATAAGCAAGTGCAGCTCCAATTACCGGAAGCATCCCCGCAATACAAGTAATACCAAACCAGAAAAAGGGCTCCGGTACTCCAATGATCCAATAACCAATTAACCCCACCACTCCTTGCGTAAAGGCAACCACCGGAATACCAACCGCATTAGCGACTACCATGGTATGTACTTCTTTTTCGAGTAGCCCGGTATTCTCGTCTTTGAACGGACTATACTCCACCAGCACTTTCTCGAGCGCATGTCCGTTGACAAATAAGAAATAAAGGATAAAATAGAGAAAAAAAGTAGTAGATACGGTATTAAAGGTAGCTCCTAATATTTGGGGAAGTAACCCAGCCAGCCAATTGCCCAGCTTACTGATATTTTCATCACTAACCAGCGTAATGGAATAGCGCTGCTCGATCTCGGTAGCCAGTTGTTGTAACGAAGTAACCAGTTCGCCGGAATGTTGCAACGCATATGCGATCTTACCCGAGAGCATTTGCACCAGTAAATAGACAGGAAAGAGAATAGCAATAAGCGAAAGGAACATCAATAAAGAAGCAGCTGCACCTCTTTTCCACTTTCTTTTTTCGGTCAAATAATTATACTGTTTGCGAAGTAAAATATAGAGCGTAAGGGCGCCTAGTAAAGCCGGAAAAAAAGAATATAGCTGATAGAACAATACAATACCGGTAAAAAGAATCAATGCAATTAAAAAAAGTTGCCGCAGTCGGTTTGTGTCAATCGCATTATTCATAGTATTAAAAGTAAAAAAAATTATACAGCTCGCAATCGGCTCGCCGCCTGCTCTAACGTCTCTATTTTTTTAGCAAAACAGAAACGTAAGACCTTATTGTCTTGTCCATCGGCATAAAAAGCCGAGACGGGAATTGGGGTAACCCCTGCCTCACGAGTAAGTCGAATGGCAAAATCACTATCGCCCTCTTGGCTGATACGATCGTAGGTAGCCAGTATAAAGTAACTACCATAACTAGGCAAAAGATCGAACCGGGACTCTTTCATCAGCGCAATAAATGCATCGCGGCGAGCTTGCATATCTTGTCCGAGTTGTAAATATGCCTCTCGCTGTTGTAAGAAGGTGGCCAATGCTACCTGTACCGGAGTAGGACAACTAAAACAATTATACTGATGAATCTTTCGAAACTCCCGCATCAGACTTGGGGAGGCTACTACATATCCTAGCTTCCAGCCCGTACAGTTATATACTTTCCCGAACGAAAAACAGACAAAACTTCGCGAGAGCAGATCCGGATAACGAAGAATCGAGCAATGCTGACGACCGTCAAAGATGAGGTGTTCGTAGACCTCATCACTAATAATAATAATATCAGTACCCTCGACCAACGAGCGAAGCGATGCAATGTCCGACTCGGACCAAACAGCACCAGTAGGATTATGCGGAGTATTAATTAAAATAGCCCGTGTCTTATTGGTAATGGCAGCCTTTACTTGTTGCCAATCGATAGTATAATGCGGATGCACCAACGAGAGACGCACAGCTTTCGCTCCATTTAGTTCGATAGCAGGAATATAACTATCGTAGGCCGGTTCAAACACTATCACCTCATCTCCGGGTTGTAAAATGGTAGTAAAAGCCGTGTACAAGGCATAGGTACCACCAGGTGTAATCGTGATAGCTGTATCTGGATCAACAGTAGCTTGATATAGAAAAGAGATCTTTTCGGAGATGGATTCTCGAAGCGGTAACCACCCCGCCATGGGAGCGTATTGGTTATACTGGTCGTTCATGGCCTTCGTGACCAGCCCGATCAGTTCTGCGCTCATTGGAAAATCCGGAAACCCCTGGCCCAGATTGATGGCCTTGTGCTCGAGGGCCAGTGCACTCATGGTCGTAAATATAGAGGTGCCGACCGCAGGTAATTTAGAGATTAGCTTCATAGGTATTGATCGCCCATATTTCGTTTAACCTCGGCTACATATTCTTTAATCTGCTGCTCTTTTTCTTTTTTACAGATCAAAAGCGCATCGGGCGTATCTACAATTATATAATCACGAAGGCCCTGTAGCAGGACCAGCTTGTTATCGGGAACGTGCACCATACAATTATTGGCATCGACCACCATTACTTGTTTGCCCACCACGGCATTTCCAAAATAATCTTTCTCCATGTTATCCCAAGCGCTGTTCCAAGTACCCAGATCGCTCCAGCCAAAATCGGCCGGAATCACGTACACATTACTAGCCTTTTCCATTACACCCACATCAATGGAGGTATTGGTACAAAGGGGATAGATCTTTTCGATCGCCTTTTGCTCACCTACCGTATTAAAATGAGCCCGCTCTGCAGCGAAGACCTCGAATACTTCGGCCAGATGTTTTTCTAACGCATCCAGAATAGCAGAGACCTTCCAGGTAAATATGCCTGCGTTCCATAAAAAATCGCCACTGGCAATAAAAGCACGTGCGATCTCTTCGCTAGGTTTTTCGGTAAAGGTCTTAACCTTAAAAATCTCGGGGGCTACGGTAGTCATCTCGTGTTGTATGTAGCCATAGCCGGTATTGGGATGAGAAGGTTTGATACCGATGGTAACTAGTGCATTGTTTTGCTCCACAAATTGCAGCGCTGTTTGAGCTGTTGTTACAAATTGGTTGGTCTCTGTAACCAAATGATCGGCAGGTGCAGCGATCATAACAGCATCTGGATTGATAGTCTGTAATTTAAAAGCGATATAAGCTATACAAGCTGCTGTATTTTTTCGAGAGGGTTCGGCCAAGATATTTTTGGCTGGAAGATCGGGCAGTTGTTCTTTGACGATCGATACATATTCGGCAGAGGTAACAACGAAAATATTTTCGGCTGGTACCACTTGGCTATACCGGTCATAGCTTTGTTGAATCAGCGTACGACCCAGCCCAAGAATATCCAGAAACTGTTTAGGATAACGACTACGACTCATCGGCCAAAACCGACTGCCGATACCCCCTGCCATAATCGCCACGTAATGATTAGAATTCATAAGATAAGGTTAGATAAGGCCTTCGCGCATCAGATCGTGAATATGTAACACGCCTCTATAATTTTTTTCTTCTGCCACCACTAGTTGAGAAATATGATGTTGCGTAAGCACATCAAGTGCTACTACCGCTAATTCTTCGGGATGAATAACACGAGGAGAGGGCGTCATGATATCTGCAGCCGTTAGTGAATCAATAGGCGTGCCCTTCTCGAGCATTCGTCGAAGATCTCCATCGGTAACGATACCCAGCACTTGTTGCTTTTCGTCTGTAACGACCGTTACACCCAGACGGCCAGTGGTCATCGACACGATCACCTCACGAATGCTTTGCGTGGGACCGATCTGCGGCATGCTATTCTTAGAAGCCAGATCTCCCACTCGCAGATATAATTTTTTTCCTAACGCACCCCCCGGATGATAGCGGGCAAAATCGTCGGAATTGAATCCCTTCAGCTCCATAAGACAAACGGCTAAGGCATCTCCCATTACCAGTTGCGCAGTGGTGCTGCTAGTAGGAGCCAAATTATTAGGGCAAGCCTCTGTCTCTACGGTTGTATCCAATATACAGGTAGCACCTTGGGCAAGCGAAGAAGTTGTATTGCCCACAATGGCGATCAGCGGATTTCCAAAGTTGCGAATAAGCGGAAGCAAAACCCTAATCTCGGGGCTCTCGCCACTCTTACTGATAATAATCACGACATCTTCGGGTCTTATCATCCCCAGATCTCCATGCGTAGCATCGGCAGCGTGCATAAATAAAGAAGGAGTACCCGTAGAATTAAAGGTGGCCACCAGCTTTTGCGCAATAACGGCACTTTTACCAATACCACTTACCACCACTCGGCCTTTGCAATCTGCCATAAGCCGAACTGCGTTCTCAAAATCGTTGTTGATAGAACCACGAAGTGCCTGAATGGAACGTGCCTCGAGATCGATGGTCTGCAGGGCAATTTGTTTAACCGTAGCGTTCATGAAGAGAGGGGTCTTTAATGAAGCTAACAGTTGTTAGTTCATTGAGAAGACGGATCAAAATTACTTTATTTATATTCATGGCCATTAAAGGGATGCCAACCTCAAACAATAGGCCCACAACTAATTGATTATCAATTATATTTATCTTTTTTATAAGATTTGTCTAAAAAAGTTAAACAAGCGGTAGATAATGTTGTTTTAATCGGGCAGACCCTCACCTAAAAAGAGTACCTTAAGAGAACTAATGGGAACCATCGCCAAGAAGAAAAAACCTGCTCGCTCTGTTTCAAAACGGTTCGACTTACACCAAGCCCTCCAGCATTATTTTGGGTTTTCTTCGTTTAAGGGTACCCAAGAGAAGGCAATTGAGAGCCTGCTGGCCGGTAGGGATACGTTTGTAATTATGCCCACCGGCGGAGGCAAGAGCCTTTGCTATCAGTTGCCCGCGTTGGTAAGCGAGGGGGTAGCCATTATAGTTTCTCCCCTTATCGCACTAATGAAGAATCAGGTCGATCTGATTAGAGGGTATAGCAGCAGTGACGACGTGGCTCACTTTCTTAATTCAACACTCAGCAAAAAAGAGATCCGCGAAGTACACGACGATCTGGCCAGTGGAAAGACCAAGATGCTATATGTAGCACCGGAAACGCTGACCAAGCAAGAGAATCTCTCTTTTTTCGCCGATCTGACCATTTCGTTTTTTGCCGTTGATGAGGCGCATTGTATCTCGGAATGGGGGCACGACTTTAGGCCAGAGTATCGCCGCTTGCGCGAAATGATGATACAAATCAACCCAGATGTACCCATGATCGCGCTCACTGCTACGGCAACTCCCAAAGTGCAAAGCGATATCGTCAAGAACCTAGAGCTGCGAGATCCCCAGATTCTCTTGTCTTCTTTTAACCGACACAATCTTTATTACGAGGTACTCCCTAAGATCAAGAAAGCCCAAACCGAAGAGAATATTGTTCGCTTTATTAAGGGGATGAAAAAGAAGAGCGGTATTATTTATACCCTCAACCGCAAAACGACCGAAGAACTGGCCGATATTTTAATGGCCAATGGAATCAAGGCTGTAGCCTATCATGCCGGTTTAGACGCTAAAGTAAGGGCCGAGCGACAGGATCAATTTTTAGGAGAGGATGTACAAGTTATTTGCGCCACTATTGCCTTTGGAATGGGAATCGATAAACCCGATATCCGTTTTGTGATTCATTACAACATCCCTAAAAGTATCGAGAACTACTATCAAGAGACCGGACGAGCCGGGCGAGACGGACTGGAGGGAAAATGTATTTTATACTACTCGCACAAAGATGTATCCAAGCTCGAACACCTGATGCGCGACAAACCACTCAGCGAACGAGAAGTAGGTGCTCAGCTAATCAACGAAACCGTATCGTTTGCAGAAACCGGTGTATGCCGCAGAAAAGTACTAATGAACTATTTTGGTGAATGGTACGATCAAGACAACTGCGGTGCTTGTGATAACTGTAAACATCCCAAAGAAAAGATCGAGGCCAAAGAAGAAGCATTACTGGCCATGAAAGCCATCGAAGAGTTAGATGAACGCTTTGCCACTGACTATGTGGTCGATATTATTTGCGGCAAGTTGACGCCACAGATCACCATGTTTCGTCACGAAGGACTAAACGCCTTTGCCAGCGGTAACGATAAGGAACCGTTCTTTTGGCAATCACTGCTTAGACAGCTGATTCTCGAAGGATTGCTGGTAAAAGATATAGAAGAGTATGGCGTACTCAAGATCACCAAGAAAGGTGCCTTATTTTTAAAGAAGCCCAAGTCATTCTCTATTGTATTGAATAAACTATACGAAGAGGCCGATGCAGATGACGATTGGGAAGTAGCCGAAGAGGCTGAAACCGTAGCGATAGACGAAACACTCCTGCAACAACTCGTTGAGCTTAGAGCGCAAGAGGCTAAAAAAAGAGGGCTTCCCCCGTTTGTGATCTTCTTAGAGAATTCGCTGCAAGATATGGCTACTATGTATCCTATTACGCTAGAAGGACTCGAAAAATGTCAGGGTGTTAGTAAGGGTAAGGCCATCAAATACGGAAAGCCTTTTGTGGAGCTGATCGCCGCCTATGTAGAGGATCATCAGATAGAACGACCCGACGATTTTGTTATGAAGAGCGTCGTTAATAAAAGCGGAGATAAAGTATACATTATTCAGAATACCGATAAAAAAGTACCGCTGGAAACCATTGCCAAGAATAAAGGATGGCGCATGGATGAGATGCTCGAAGAGATCGAGACCATTGCAGCCAGTGGTACCCGCTTAAATCTCGACTATGCCATCGATGAAATGATCGATCGTGAGGAACAAGAAGAGATCATGGACTATTTTAAAAGCTGCGAAACCTCTTCTTTACAAGTAGCCCAAGAAGAATTAGCTGAATTTAACTTTACCTGGGAACAGCTTAAGATTATGCGAATCAAATTTTTGATAAAATACGGGCTTTGATCACTGATCTCACTTAATTACTGGTAGATCTTAGACTTTAGCAAGGTGCGCTCGCTAGCCTCTACATTCGAAAATAAACTTAGCGGTGTTCCATTGGCAGTAGACTCGATCTCTAGGGCACTAACCGAGATCAGGTAATCTCTCCAAGCATTTTTATTAGAAACCGTATAAAGACGATTATCATTGGGCATACTTACGCAGAGTACTGTAGCCGTCCGGTTTAATCGAGACAGATCATTGTTGCCCTTAGGAATAACCACTATCACTTTCCACACCTTGGATGGCACACGAACTCGTCCGTTATCGATGGCAGTAAAAGAGCCATTGTTTCCCACGCCACCCGTATTACCGTAGTTGCCCATAAACACCCAGGCCTCGTTAGTTGTACCCACCAAGTTGCTGCGCGTAAAATCTTCTAATCCCGCCCACGGACCCTGATTAAGCGTAGGAGACTGTGGAATCATATTGGTCATTAAAAAAGTCGAAGAGTTAGCGGCTACAGAACTAGTACGATCGGCCGAGGGACAGTTGTGGCCCCGATCAAAACCCGAACCGGAATAACTGGTGCTTGCAACGCGGTACCAGGCAGTGGGCAGTGCATTATCGGAGCGAAAATCGTCTTGACGGGGCGTAGATCCCATGTCTTCGCTTTGCAAATGCCAGGCTACCCAATTAGGAGTACCCATCGCACTATTATAGCTAAGTTTATAATAGATATTATCCTTTAAGTAATTAGTGGTAGAGCTGGGATTCGTTTGCGCATCACTGGGATTACCCGGGAGTAAATGGTCATTATCCGGGATCGTAATAACGGGAGGATTTCCGGATCCGTTATCTGGAATGTCTTTTTTACAGGAGACGAAAAAAACAAGAGAAAAAAACAGTGTCGGTAGTAGAATTTTCCGCATCAGCATTGGTATTGCGGAACAAAAGTAAGTGGAAAATCGGGGAAGGCAAGGCTATTTAATACTGCCTTGGATTACGGATTATTTCTGCTCTTATCGGGTTAATCGATAAATAAATAATGCGGCTCTCTTAGTAAGTTTCGGATACTCATACAAGTTGATAGTTTCGCCGGGTGCATGTGCCCCACGGCCACTGGCGCCCAATCCATCTAAACAATCCATATACTGAGCCACGTAAGAAATATCGCCAGCGCCACGACTACCCGGATTACCCGGATTGACCTTGCCAAAACCCAATGCCTGGCTTACCTCGCTTAATTGCACTGCCAGTTTTGTATTGCCTTCGGTAGGAGGCATCGAAGGAATACCATCAACAAAACTAATAGTGGCCTTGGTACCTGGCAACGATTGAGAAACAATCTCGCGCATGACTGAACGGGCATTTTCTTTTTGTTGTTCACTAATAAAACGAAGATCACCGTTAGCTACCGTTCGCGGAGAAATGATATTGGTCTTACCAGAAACTGTACCTTGTTGTGCCTCTTGATTATATACTACTTCGGAGCCGCCCACGATAAGCCCGGGATTAAAGGTCAGGTATTGCTCTTTGCTCAATCGCTCTCGAAAACTATTAATGATGCGGGCCGCTTCGTAAATGGAGCCGTAACCTGCGGCACCAAATACGCCCGATGAGTGCGCCTGCTTGCCTTCTACCTCTAACTGCCATCCACTGGCTCCGCGGCGTGCAGTGGCGATGGTACCCATTCCGGAGGCCGTTTCGAAAGCCAGCGCAATATCATGTTCTTTAGCTCGGGCAATAAAATCACCACGGGCTATCTCTCTTGGATAACCAGCGTTCTCTTCATCGCCCGTCATATATACAGTAATGGTCGTATTGTCTAATAAGTTGTGTTGATGTAGCGCTTTGAGTGCAGCTATAATCATTACATCTCCTCCTTTCATATCATTGATACCTTGTCCGGTAGCCGTACTATCGTTTAGCTTCGTAAAAGGATTAGGAGGCATATCAGGTTCAAACACCGTATCGAGATGACCGATCAAAAAAAGTTTCTTCCCCTGAGAACCTTTGCGATAAGCCACCAAGTGACCAGCACGTTGCATAGAATCAGGTAACGTAACCCACTCTACCGTAAAACCAAGCGCCCTTAGCTCGTTAGCATACATCTCTCCGACAGCGCGAACACCTTTTATATTGTAAGTTCCGCTATTGATATCAACAGATTGCTGGAGTAAGTCTAACGTTGCCTTCCACTGCTCTTCGATTGTTTGGGCGATAGTGGCCTCCGTCGTATTGAGCTGCGTTTGCGCAGACAACGACAAACCAGTGCATAGCATTATGCTAAACATAACAACAATGGATCGCTTACAAGATGATTTTCTCATTTGCAAATTTTTAAAGTACCTTACCCAGTACCAAAATAATACTATTTATTGGGATGAGATTACTACAAAAAAAACTAGCCCTATTACTAACTAGATTTTTTACAGGCACTCTTCTACTATCGCTTTCTTTTTTCGTTTCGGCACAACAAACCGTATTTACCGAAGGCGAAAGTGGATACGCTAGTTTTAGAATTCCCGCAATCGTTAAAGCCTCCAATGGGGATCTACTCGCTATATGTGAAGGAAGGGTTCGCCATGCCGGCGATTTTGGAAATATAGATATAGTAATGAAGCGAAGTAAAGATAAAGGACGCACTTGGTCTTCGTTAGAAGTAATCGTTGATGCTGACTCGCTGCAAGCGGGTAATCCGGCACCCGTTGTTGATCGACTAGACCCTGCATACCCAAAGGGCAGGATCTTTTTATTCTACAATACCGGAAACAATCATGAAAACGAAGTTCGAAAAGCAAAAGGCGTTCGACAGATTTGGTATATTACCTCCATTGACCAGGGTAGATCGTGGTCGGCTGCACTAAATATTTCTGCACAAGTTCATCGACAAGGCTCACCCGACAACTGGCGCTCGTATGCCAATACTCCCGGCCACGCATTACAACTAACTCGGGGGGCGTATCGCGAACGACTCTATATTGCGGCCAATCATTCTGCAGGCGAACCACTCGCTGCTTTTAAAGACTATAGTGCCCATGGATTTTACTCTGATGACCATGGAAAAAGTTTTCGATTGAGTGAGACGTTATCTGTTCCCGGTAGCAATGAATCGACTGCTGCCGAACTATCCGGTAATCGCCTTTTATTAAACAGTCGAAATCAGTCGGGTGATAAACGTATGCGTATTATCTCTATTAGTCGAAACGGGGGACAACATTGGGATAGTAGTTATTTTGATCAGCAGCTGATTGACCCGGTATGCCAGGGTAGCTTGCTGAATATTGGATGGTACCGTGGGCGTACCGTACTAGCGTTTTCGAATCCGGCGAGCCGAACGTACAGAGATAGTTTAACACTACAGATAAGTAAGGATGAGGGAAAAACCTGGGTTAGCTGCCTACTCATCGATTATCAACCTGATCTTCGGGCGGGTGACACGAGAAAGGATTACACCGCTTATAGTGATCTGGTGCTGGTCAATAAAAGACGGATTGGTGTTTTATATGAAAGAAATAATTATCGCGAGATAGTATTTAAAGAAGTGTTTTTGCGTCGAGACTATGCGCCCCGAATAAAATAAAACAACGCGTGCAGAGCTTCAAAAGGGGTGCTTAGTGTTGCGGTTTGGCTTGCTTGGTATGATTTTCAGGCCTATATTTGCAATCCGCTCCTGTTTTGGAGCCCGGATGGTGCGGTAGCTCAGTCGGTAGAGCAAAGGACTGAAAATCCTTGTGTCGGCGGTTCGATCCCGCCCCACACCACTTCAAAAAACGATAAACCCTTGTAGATCATAAACTTACAAGGGTTTTCTTTTTGGGGTGCACAGAAAGGTGCGCAGTTTTGGGGGTTCCTTGAAATCTTATCGATTGACTTATCCATATAATAAGATAAGTGAGGAGAGGAAGAAAGTGAAGGGGGGTATTTCAAAAACCTAAAATTGATCTTTAATTAAGTAAGTAATTCAAATTAAGATTAAATAAAAAAGGCGATGTATTTGTTACATCGCCTTATATAAAAATATTACTCGGTTTATTTAGGCAATACCACGTTGTTGATTACGTGCACGACACCATTACCTGCTTTCAAATCGGTTGCTACTACAGTTGATGTTCTACCATTTTCGTCGGTGAGGATTACTTTACCATTCTCCAATGATGCAGTCAAGCTTCCACCGCTTACTGTCTTTACAGTGACTTTTCCGTTGCCATTCTGAATGGCTTTTACAACAGCGGCTGCATCCAAGTTTCCTGCAACAACATGATATGTAAGAATTTTTGCGAGAGTAGCCTTATTTTCAGGCTTCAACAAACTTTCAACTGTTCCCTTTGGCAAACTCGCAAACGCATCGTTTACCGGTGCAAATACAGTGAAAGGTCCAGCGCTCTGCAAAGCGCTTACCAAATCGGCTGCTTTTACAGCTGCTACCAATGTTGTGTGGTCTTTTGAACTTACTGCTACATCAACTACCGTGTTTTGAGCCGATGCACTGAGGACTCCTCCCAAGAGGATTGCAAATAATAATTTGATTTTCATGATTATGTTTAGACGTACAACGGGGGAATGGGATAATTGTTTGGGCAAATTGACGCTTTTATATTTATTTAATAGTATCGTTTATGGAAGACTATTGAATCAATTTGATATTACGATCAGATTTTACTAGTGCTGTAATGTAATGATGATTATATGCTTCTTTGAGCTAAATTCAATGGCTTTTATTTAATTATACATGCATAATCTACTTCAACCGTATTTTCTACTTCATCCCAAAGCGTGTATCTTACTTGAAATGCTTTTTTAGCAGCTTCAGTGAGCAGAAAGCGCACAGAAAAGTGCGCAGTATTTGGGGTTCCTTGAAGTCTTCACTTTTGACTTATCCATTTTATAAGATAAGTGAGGACGACAAGGAAAAAAGCGAAGGGGGTTTTCTACAGATCGTAGAAATATAAAAACACGCACATGAGGGAAAAGATTTATTTGGAAGACTAAAACTTTAGTTTTAATTTTAACTAAATTATTAGTTATGAAAAAGACGTTGACCAGAGCTGAAGAGCAGATCATGCAAGCCTTGTGGCGTTTAGAGGAGGGGGGGTATTTGAAAGATATTGTTGAGGCGTTGCCAGATCCGAAGCCCCACCATAATACAGTCGCGACCCTTTTGAAGATACTGGTTGAAAAGGAAGTCGTAGGAATCAAAACGCCTAACCGGTACAACATCTATTATCCCTTATTTACAAGAGATGAGTATACTTCGGGCTCTATTGCGGGGATTACTAAAGCATATTTTGAAGGCTCCTATAGAGAAGTGGTTTCTTTTTTAGTTGACAAAAATAAATTATCAGTCGAAGACCTTGAATTTTTATTGAAGCAGATAAAAAAGAAAAAATAATTGTATGCTATCACTATTCATTTACATCCTAAAAGCAATCCTGGTATCAGGTATTTTACTCGGATATTACTGGATTGGTTTACGAAACACAAGATTTCATTATTACAACCGCTTTTATCTGGTGGGTGCTGTCCTGTTAAGTTTGGTTATGCCTTTACTTGATTTACAGTGGTTCAAGTTTTCTACACCTGAATCGGTATCAGTTCAACAGGCTGTACAATTCATTTATCAATCTGAGGGCATTGTTACAGCGGAGCAAGGTTTGACATGGCACCAGTTCCTTGGGTTATCCATTGCAATAATATCAGCTGTTCTCCTCATTCTGTTTGTGTTGGGTATCATGAAAGTATACCTAATTAAATCGAAAGGAAAAGTTACAGTCATGGAACGTTTCGATTTTATTGAAACAGCATTAGACAACGCTCCTTTCTCATTTTTTAGAAATCTTTTCTGGAGAAAAGGGCTACCAATTGAAGATGAGACTGGACAACGTATGTTAAAACATGAGTTGACCCATATCGAACAGTTACATTCTTATGACAAGCTCTTTATTGGGTTTACCACTTTTCTTTTTTGGATGAATCCGTTTTTCTGGGTCATCAGAAAAGAATTAGAAGTAGTGCACGAATTCATCGCTGATGAAGAAGCGGTTGCAGGCGACGATGCTGCAGTATTGGCAGAAATGTTGTTGAAGACACATTACCATTCAAATAGTTTGTCCGTTGGACAATCATTTTTTTATTCATCCATAAAAAGACGCATTATTATGTTGACATCTTCAAAAAAAGTAAGTTACAGCTATGCCAGACGTTTGTTTATTCTGCCAGTAGCTTTTGGTGTTTTGGTTCTTTCATCGTTTACCATCAAAGATTCATTGTCAGATGCACAGAACGGGCAAATGGATCAATCTGCCAATAGGGCAAGCAAGTTGGATACGATTCCGGCAAAGTATCGCGATGCCAAAACTGGAAAAATTAGAGGAAGTTTTCGAGTTGACATCGATGGTGATATGGCTTCTTTTAAAGACGTAAAGTCGAAAAAAGAATTATTTAAAGTGCCATTGAGTGAGTTGTCTGGTCCAGCAAATAAAGCTATTTCAGTAGAAGGTTTTCCATTAGACATGGTAGAAGGTTTTCCATTAGATATGTCAAAAAAAATGATGTTCATTTCAGGCGATAGTTTAGCAAAGTCGGAATTTGTCATTATAACTGATGGGAGTTCAATGCCTGGAACGCCTCCGATGCCCCCTATGCCACCCCTTGAACCAGGAAAACCGGGTACTACAAGGATTATCATAAATGGAAAAGAAGTCTCTCCAACTGAATTGGATAAACTTGATCCTACTATCATTAAAACAATTGATATAAAAGGGGATGAAAAAGGAGCTCAAAAGGTAATCATGTTAAAGATGGATAGCTTGTATGCTGACAGAAATGTAAGAGTGGCAGTCCCGATTCAAGGTAATTCATCAGTTACCCAAGTGATGTTTGATACTACAGACAGGGATGGAAAAAAAACTTACACTTTTGTTCAAAAAACAACAGAGAAATCTGAGTTGCCCAAAGATGTGTTGTATGTCATTGACGGAAAAGAAATGCAGTCCGGAAGCATTAAAGATATTGATCCGGATTCCATTAAAAAGGTGAGTGTTCTCAAAGGAGAAGCTGCCGTTAAAATATATGGTGAGAAGGCGAAAAATGGTGTTATAGAAATAACTACTAAAAAGTGATTGTCTTTTAGCAATATGAAGAGTTTGTAACACCGCTTCAGAAAACGATAAACCCTTGTAGGTAAAACACTTACAAGGGTTTACTTTTCATTCAAGCCTATACCAAATCCGAACATTGCCGCTACTAAAGCAAGGTGAATAACTAATATTACTTTCTGCCAAGTAGGCCTATTGTTCCACTTTTGTTCGGTGTCAAAAGGATCAAATGCTAACCCAATTCCAAGTGAAGCAGCAGCCTGCAAATAATCTTTATGAAAAATGGCCTGATAAAATCCTAGTGCTAAAAACCCGATATACAGAAATTTATTGAAGGGAGTTTTCACTTTGCGGAGTATTTTATACTGTCAATATTATTTTTCAATGTTGAGAGAACCAAAGTACTTATTTTTCAAATCTACTGATGCATCTTCAGAACGCTTCTGATGAACTATATTAACTGTATAAACACCATCAATAAAAATATATACGGTAATCTCTAATTTTTTTCCATTCCTCGTTCCACTTATAATAAGATGGAGCACTTGCTTCGCATTAATTTGTTTGACCTCAGAAGATAAGACTGAGGCATCGCTACTAACCTGAGCAACAAAACTTTGTTCAAGTTGTTGCCAAAAAGCTGATTCTTGTTGAGCAGCTTCTAATACATCAGCCGTCATACCACTACTTTTTTGAAGATTAGTTGCCAATGCGTAAAAATTTGCTGTACTATCAGCTAATTTGAGGGTATGTTGCACGCCTACCTCCTGCATATTACGAGTCAGAGGTTTCTCAGGAAACACAACAGAAACTTTATCAGTTAATTGAATTTTTGTCTCCTGTGACATTGCTGCGAACGGACATAAAATCAAGACCAAACGAATAATGATTGACATACTCATAGAATATTATTTGAAAGTAAAATTAGATAAAGCACTATCTCTAAAAAATAGAAAAGTACAATTGGTATAAATATAGTACAAATGGTCATTTCCCATTCCAGCCATCTAGGATACCTGCTTTGATATCAGTGTAGCTAGACGCAAGCCAAA
>CANGYW010000036.1 GCA_947458335.1 Chitinophagaceae bacterium
GGAACTGATTGGTGTCCCGAATTTGCCAGAAGCTTTTTGCAGCAGCATGGCACCGCTTATACGTTCGACGATCTGCTGACCATTGCTAAAGGGCAACTGGCGATCGAGGACCAGACGTTGCATCAACTCAAAGAAAAACAACGAATACAACAAGAAACGCACAAAATATGGCCCTTGTTTATTGATACCGACATGTATGTAATGAAAGTGTGGTGCGAGTTCGTCTTCAAGAAATGTCATCGCTTTATCTTGGAGCAGATCGTAAATCGTTCGTACGATCATTATTTGCTGTGCAATACCGATCTGCCCTGGGTCAAGGATGAGCTTCGAGAATATCCCGATATCGTCACCCGCGAAAAACTATTTCGCTTCTATAAAGATTGTATGGTACATCAATTTACTCCCTGGACGCTGATCAGTGGTACGGAGACCAGCCGACTTCACCAAGCCATCAAGGCCATCGATCCACTGCTGCGTTAGCGATTTTCTATCAATTCGCGTACGGCCTTATCATAAAACAGGTGATGCATTTGGCCCACAATAAAAGTGGCCCTTCGTTGTACATATCGAGAAGCCGGCTGCACACGATATCGCTTAGGATTGGGTAGCGATGCGGCAATGAGCGCAGACTCGTAGCGCGTGAGTTTGGAGGCCGGCTTTTTAAAGTAATGTTGTGCTGCTGCCTCAATACCAAAAATTCCGGGACCCATCTCGATCACATTCAAATACACTTCGAGTATTCTTTTTTTACCCCAGATCAATTCGATCATAAAGGTAAAATATACTTCGAGTCCTTTTCGGATCCAGCTGCGACCCTGCCAGAGAAAAACATTCTTGGCCGTTTGTTGACTAATGGTGCTGCCCCCTCTAAGTCGATTGGGTTTTCGTTTATTATACTCGAGCGCCTGTTGAATTCGCTTCCAGTCAAAACCGCTGTGCGAAACAAATAACTGGTCTTCAGAGGCCAGTACAGCCAGGCGTGCATAAGGTGAGATCTGATCGGCCCTTACATAATTCCTTCGAAGTCCATCCCCTGAAACAAAAGCGGTTAATTGTGTGATGGTTAGTGGGGGATCTAACCAGCGAAAAAGAAAAATTAAAACAACTTGAAAGATAAATAGGCAAAGCAGCGTACGCTTTATCCAATACCACCAAGATTTTTTTACAGCCACAACTGTCATCGATTCTAATTAGATCAGTTACTAGCGCGAGACGCTAGAAATTGCTCCCAATCGGCAAGCATTTTTCCTTTCATCACTCTCGGAAACTTATGCTGACTGCCGAGCTTTCCTTTTTGTTCCATAAACTGTAGAAAGACTGCTTCGGGTAGCACCTCCAAAAAAATCTCTTTTAAAGCACTGTCTCTTTCTACGGCATAATCGTCGTTTAATACGCGTAGGTACGCATCGATTCGTTGGCGCAGTTTTTCAGAATCGACCTTATCGTCTGTGGCTATATACCAGCGGTGCGCAAAAAATTGTTGGTGTGCAAATCCGGTAACCGTGTATTCTGGAATACTGATATTGAATTCTTCACTGACCAATTCGATCGCCTTGTTCATGTTATCTACACTAAGATGCTCACCGGTCAAACTCAAAAAATGTTTGATGCGCCCGGTAATAACCACCTCGGCTCTTTCGATATCAACAAACCGTATCGTATCGCCAATCAAATAACGCCAGGTGCCGGCATTGGTGCTCATCACCAGTGCATACTCTTTTTCGAGTACCACTTCGTGAATCATCAGCGCGCGGTGGCCGGGTAAGAGATTTCCGTCGGCGTCAAAATTGTGTTCGTCAAAGGGAATAAATTCAAAAAAGATATTATTATTCAAGATCAGCTGCATCCCCTTGGCCTGTTCGCGGTGCTTAAATCCAATAAAGCCTTCGCTCGATAAATAATTCTCTACATATACGATCGGCTTGCCGAGTAATTTTTCGAATCCTTTTCGGTAGGGCTCAAAGGCAACGCCTCCGTGTACAAAAAAGCTAAAGTTGGGCCAGATCTCGTGAATGTGTTTGACCTTATAATGATCAATGATCATCTCTATACACATCTGACACCAGGCTGGAACCCCTACCACAAAACCAATGTCCCAATTGGGGGCTTGCTCTACAATTTCATTCAGTTTTTGATTCCAATCAGTAATGGCAGCAATACGCCCCCCAGGCTTGTAAAAGGTCTGAAACCAAAAAGGTCTTTTTTTGGCTAAGATGCCGCTCAAGTCTCCGGCATACCATCCTGCCTTACCCTTTTTTAAGTCGGTAGCTCCCCCCAACATCAAAAAGCCTTTGGTCATTGCCATCTTGTTAGCCTCTTGATAACGAACCAGACTCAACAGCTGCCGCAGATAGTTGATCATGTTGCTGCGAAGCAGATCGTTTGTAACGGGAATATATTTACTGGCAGCCTCAGAGGTGCCCGAGCTAAGCGCATAATACTTAATCTTACCCGGCCAGGTTACATCGGGGGTACCATCGAGGGTTTGGGTCCACCACTCGTTGTAGATCTTATTATAATCGTGTACCGGCACCAATTCTTGAAAACTTTTACCGGGATGTTTACTCAATAAGGCGTCGTCGAAATGATAGTGTTGCCCAAAGGCCGTAAAACGTGCTTTACGAAGTAACTTCTTTAAAACCCGCAATTGCTGGCGGCGCGGATCGCCAAGCGTTAGCCGAAGAGCCGAAGCCAGTCCACGGGGTAAAGCACTTTCTAAAAATGAAGCCATAGTTCTACAACCGAATAAGATGCTAAGGTAAGCAATTGCGCCATCGAGGCAGTATCTTCGCGCATGCTTCGCTCTACCCTACAAAAGGCTACCCAAGCCGGCGCCCATGAGATTATGCGCTTCTTTCAGCAATCGTTTACTGTTCATAACAAAGAAGGCGTTAACAACTTGGTGACGGAGGCCGATCATGCAGCAGAAAAAGCAATTCTTGCGGTAATTGAATCAGACTACCCCGATCATCAGATATTGGCCGAAGAAAGTGGAAAACACGAGCGAAGTTCTACCTACAAGTGGATCATTGATCCTATTGACGGAACCGTCAACTTTGCACAAGGTATTCCGCTTAATTGCGTCTCTATCGCCATTGAGCACGAAGGCATCATCGTAATGGGTGCAGTATTTAACCCTCATCTCAACGAATTCTTCTTTGCAGAAAAAGGACAAGGGGCCACCCTCAACGATAAACCCATTCGGGTCAGTACTAAAAACGAGACCATCAAATCTTGTTTGGTGACCGGCTTTCCATACACCTATATCAACGAACCCAATGGACCACTCGAAGTATTTGAGCGTTTTGTGAGAAAAGGAGTACCTGTAAGAAGATTGGGCTCGGCCGCCATCGATCTTTGCTGGGTTGCTTGCGGTCGGTTCGATGGCTTTTTTGAACAAAAACTCGAACCCTGGGATAGTGCCGCGGGCTATTTAATTGTAGAAGAAGCAGGTGGAAAGGTTACTGATTTTTCTGGAAACGATTTTTCGATCTATCAACACAAAGTGCTGGCCACAAATGGAAAAATACATGCCGAGATGTTGCAGGTTATCAATGGTCAAAAAGAACTTCAATTGTAGCATATGAGTAACGAACGTACCGAGATCAGTTCATTGGGCGAATTTGGGCTTATAGAACACCTTACGCGTAATATCGAGTTACAACAAGCCTCTTCGGTGGTAGGGGTGGGTGATGATGCGGCTATTATCGATCACTTTGGTAAACAAACCGTCGTTACTACCGACTTGTTACTCGAAGGGGTACATTTCGATCTGATGTATACGCCGCTCAAACATTTGGGGTATAAGGCGGCTATAGTTAACCTGAGTGACATTTATGCCATGAACGCCACTCCTACACAACTGGTAGTAAGTATCGGCATTAGCAATCGCTTTAGTGTAGAGGCAGTGAGCGAACTATACGAAGGAATCTATGCCGCATGCAGCAAGTACGGAGTAGACTTGGTAGGTGGTGATACCAGTTCTTCGCAAAAGGGATTGGTCTTATCGGTTACGGCTATAGGAGAAGTAGCGCCAGACACCTTCGTCAAGAGAAGCACCGCACAAAAAGGAGATCTACTTTGTGTAAGCGGAGACTTAGGCGCTGCCTATGTAGGATTACTTTTTTTGGAGCGAGAAAAAAAGATCTTTCTCGAAAGCCCCAAAGTACAGCCCGATCTAGAAGGAGAGCAATATGTAATTGGTAGATTGTTAAAACCCGAGGCTCGGAAAGACATTATTGCGTTTTTGGCAGAGTCTGGTATTACCCCCACTGCCATGATGGATATCAGCGATGGGTTAAGTTCGGAGATCATGCATCTCTGTAAACAAAGCCAACTGGGCTGTGTATTGTACGAAGAAAAAATTCCGGTTGCCGAAGCCACCCGATTAGCTGCCTATAAATTCGAGATCGATCCTACGGCCTGTGCGTTGAGTGGTGGCGAAGATTACGAGTTACTCTTTACACTTTCGCAAGCAGACTATGATAAGCTCGTACTCAATGAGCAAATAAGTGTTATTGGTTACATGACAGAGGCCGATCAAGGCGCCCGCATCATCACTAAGGGAGGTTCTACCCATCCGTTAACCGCACAGGGATGGAATCATTTACAGTAATACATTACGGCAGCAGTTCGAACGCATCTCCATCCCTTAAAAAAGGAAACTGTTGGCGATAACTCTGTAATTGCTCCTTGCTGATCGTTACAGTATGAACACAAGGCTCATCTTTCTTTGTAAACAAGATTTCTCCGAGTGGATCGATGACCATCGAATCGCCGCTATGATAAATCTGATGGCCGTCTTCGCCAATCCGATTGACACCAATCACATAACATTGATTTTCGATAGCCCGCGCTTGCAATAAACTCATCCAAGCCAGCCGACGACGCTCAGGCCAGTTGGCCACATAGATCAATAAATCGTATTCGGGCACTCCGTTCGTAGCATGCTGCCGAGACCAAACAGGAAAACGCAGATCATAACAGATCTGCAAATTAATCTTGAAGCCGTTGACCGACGAGATCAATCGTTTGGTTCCGCGGCGATAATGGCGGTCTTCGCCTGCAAATGCAAACAGATGTCGCTTATCATAGTACCCCAGTTCTCCCGAAGGCAGTACCCAGAGTAGACGGTTGTAACAGTGCCCTTCTTCTTTTATCATCACACTGCCGGTAATAATAAGTTGTAGTTGTTGAGCCATCACTCGCATCCATTGCACGGTGGGGCCATCCATCGGTTCGGCCAGGGCTTCGGTCTGCATGCTAAAACCCGTACTGAACAGCTCGGGCAATATCACTACCTGGGTCTTTCCCTTCAACAAAGCTAGCTCTGTTTCTAGATGGCGGAGATTAGCGGCCTTATCTTCCCAAACAAGGGCCGTTTGTACTAACGATAATGAAAGCGAAGCCATAGCGAGTTATTTAGTGTCTGACCGACTATCATTAAGGGCTGCTCTGACCAGCTCGGGCTCAAATCCCTTGGCGATCAGGTAGTCGGTTGTTTTTTTATAACGGACAATATATTGATACTGTGATAACGAAGCATATTTTTCGGCAGCAAGACGCGACAATACTGCCAGATAATCCTCTTCTTCTATTTGCTGCAGCGCCTTTTTGATACAATAGTCACTGACCCTTTTTAGCTTAAGCTCGTAGCGAATACGGTGGCGACCCCAGTGTTTAGCGCGCCACTTACCGCCGGCAAAGGCAACGGCAAATCGCTCTTCGTTCAGGTAATCGTCCTCTATCAAACTCGAGACAATGGCATCGTGCTCCTTTCTTGCACAATTGAGCTGCCGCAATTTATCGCGTACCTCCTGGTGAGAACGCTCCTGATACGCACAATAATGTCGTAACTTTTGCAGGGCCTGCTCGGGGGTCAACGCCTTTTTATACATCCCTTCAAAACTACCCAAAAAATCAGTAGTTTCGCCCGTAACCCACAATAGAGATTGTATGAAATTCATTGCCAATTCTTCGGTGCTGCTCAAACAACTTCAGCATATTTCGGGCGTCATCAATACCAACACGGTATTACCCATTCTAGAGGATTTTCTTTTCGAGATCGAAAAAAATAAATTGACCGTGGTAGCCACTGACCTCGAAACAGTCATGCGGGTACAGTTAGACATTGAGGCTAAGGACGCTGGCAAAGTATGTATTCCTGCCCGCATCTTGATGGATTCACTAAAAAATATTGGTGATCAACCACTCACATTTACGATCGATAAAAATTTTGCTATCGAAATTACCAGTGACAATGGCAAGTATAAGGTGATGGGAGAGAATCCTGATAATTTTCCCAAAGAACCTGCAGCAGATGATACTACTTCTTTTTCCATGACTGCCGCAGCCCTGTTGACTGCTATCAACAAGACCATTTTTGCAACCAGCAACGATGATCTGCGTCCTGCTATGACAGGTGTTTTCTTTGAACTCGATAAAAAGGGAATGCAATGTGTAGCTACCGATGCCCACCGACTGGTACGCTACAAACGCACTGATGTCAAATGCCCAAAAACAGATTCTTTTATTGTACCCCGCAAGCCACTCAATCTAGTTAAAGCAGCCATTCCAGTGAGTGATGAAGAAGTAACCCTTAGCTATAACAGCAACCACTTGTTTATACGTTACGGCACCACCCAAATGAGTTGCCGCCTTATCGATGCTCGTTTTCCTGATTACAAAGTGGTGATTCCCGCCGAGAATCCCTATCACCTGACCGTCAATACAGCCGATTTTCAAAGTGCCCTGCGTCGAGTAAGTATTTTTAGTAACAAGAGTACCAATCAAGTAGCACTTAATATTTCTGGCAGTGAATTACAATTGGCAGCACAAGATGTGGACTTTAGTTTCGAAGGAAACGAAAGAATGAAATGCCAGTATTCAGGAGAAGACCTAGTGATCGCCTTTAATGCAAAGTTCTTGATCGAGATGCTGGGCGCCGCCGATAGCGACGAGGTGAACCTCGAACTTTCAACACCCACCAAAGCCGGATTGCTCAAACCTCGCGATAAAAGTGACAACGAAGAATTACTAATGCTAGTAATGCCGCTGATGCTAAATCAATAAGTACAATCTATTCTCCGATCGATCACTTAAAATCTATCTGCTATGGATACTTGGTCTTCGGTGATCCACTACTTTAGTGATCTCGAGCAGCGGCCGCTCGAACGAATGGCCATTCTTGTCGGTGGGCTTTTATTCTTTTGGATTCTCGAAGGGGCCATTCCGGTTTTTTCACTTCAGTACCGCACCACGAAACTCAATCATGCCGCCGTCAATTTTGCCTTTACGGTTATACATCTGATTATTCATAGCCTGCTCGCTATTTTTATTGTGTGGCTTTCCGATTGGTGTCAGGTACATTCATTTGGTATCGTACACTGGACTAACGCAAACATAGCCTGGTCTGTTCTAATTGGGGTGCTGGCACTCGACTTTAGCAGTTGGTGGGTCCATTGGGTGATGCACCGACAACCCTTACTTTGGAGGTTTCATCTTATCCATCACAGCGATACTAAAGTAGATGTAACCACTGGATTGCGGCATCATCCGGGTGATAGTTTACTGAGAGGATTGTTCTTTATCCTTTTTATTTTTATTTCGGGAGCCCCCATGTATGCGGTTATGATCTACCAGACCCTGGTAGTTGCTTTTACTGCTTTTACACATGCTAACATTTCATTGCCGACCATTATTGACAAGTGGCTGAGTTATGTACTGGTATCTCCCAATATGCATAAAGTACATCACCATCGACTGCAGCCCTACACCGATACTAATTATGGTGCCGTTTTATCGATATGGGATCATCTACTTGGTACGTTCGCCCACTTGCCCATGCAAGACATACGGTATGGCATCGATCGTTATTATCCGGCCGAGAAAGATGAGGAGCTGGGCACCTTGCTAAAAAAACCATTTCTCTCCTCGCAAGACTAAGTACTTTTAGGTATGAAGGTTATCGCTATGATTCCAGCCCGCTACGAGGCATCTCGCTTTCCGGGTAAATTAATGCAACTGTTAGGCAGCAAGACCGTCATTCAACGGACATACGAAGCCACGGTACAAACTAATTTGTTTGATGAAGTATATGTTGTAACCGACAGTGATCTGATAGAAGCAGAGATCAAAAAAAACGGAGGACAAGTACTTAGAAGCCAACAGGCACACGAAAGCGGTACGGACCGGATTGCCGAAGTAGCCCGCAACAGAGTATTCGATATTGTCGTTAATGTGCAAGGGGATAGTCCTTTTATTAAAAAAGAATCACTACAACAAGTTATCGCGCAATTTAATGACCCTGCAGTACAAGTGGGATCCATGATGCGTCCCATTACCGAAGCAGAAGATATACAGAACCCCAACGTAGTAAAGGTGGTGGTCGACCTCAACAATAATTCAATTTTCTTTAGCCGCAGCGTAATTCCTTTTCCACGCGATCCGCAGGCTAGCTCATCTTACTACGAACATATCGGCGTATATGCATTTAGAAAAGAAATACTACTGCATTTTACTGCGTGGCCGCTTACCCCACTCGAAAAAATAGAAAAACTAGAATGCTTGCGTCTCTTAGAGCATGGCATTTCCATTCGCATGGTTCTAGCTCCCGAAAAGGGGGTGGAGATTGATACACCCGAAGATCTCGAAAAAGCGCGCGTCTTGCTAGGGCTATAACCAGATAAACAATTCTTTTCGCCCTACGACCTTTATTGCTTCTCTTCGCTAATCAACGTCGGTTCTCTGGTATTAATTAATTCTAACATCGCGCATCTCTCGCTGCATAAAGCGTGGCATACCCGGCATACCTTGGGGCTGTGTGGCGTTCTTGCCGCCCATTCGATTCAGGTTAAATAAGAAGCTAACCAGAAAATAGCGGCGCAGCACCATGCTGCGGGTATCTTGCAAGAAGTTATCTCCGGCATTACGCGTAATACTCTCGTTCTGATTTAGCAGGTCATTGACAGAAAATTTTAGCTCGCCGTTCTTTTTCTTAAACATCAACTTACTAAGGCTCGCATTCCACAACGGTATGCTTTGATTAAATCCTTCGGCACGACCTGTGTTAATCAGGTAATCGAAATTGGTAGAGAGTAAGATTCCCTTGGGAAAAGTAAAGGTTACATCAGCATTATAGGTTTGTGTCCAAAAATCTTCATTCAGCTGCTTATTGATGCTATAATTAAGATTAGTATACGTTAGATTAGCTCGCAATCCGAAATCAATCTTTTCTTTATTGATACTAATGCCCGCCCCTTGGGTAAGAGCTAACGTCTGGGTTACATTCTCCAGCTTATTAACCAAACTGATATCGCGCAAGTACAACATCGTATTGGTCAGGCTGATGTTTGAACCCTTGAGTTTGGGATTCTTAAAGGGAAGTCCCAGTGTAAAGAACGAGAACGCACGCAAGTATCCGTCTACGTTAGCATAAGTAGTGGTTTGCACCGGACCTCTCACCGAGATACTATTGACGATTCGATTTTGCGTAGTAGAAATATTAAAATTAGCCGCTACGAAACGAAAGGTCGCTAGATTAAATGTGTTATAGCCAATGTTAAAGCTATGGTTAAACTCCTGCTTTAGATTGGGGTTACCAATGCGCACGTTTAGTGTATCGGTTACATCAGGAACATTTTGTAACTGTGCCACGGTGGGTTGATTAGTGCGGCCATTATAGGAAACGCGCAGATTTTTGCTACGCGTGGGTGTAAAATTAAAGTTGGCCGTAGGAAACAGGTTGGTAAAGGTTTGGCGACTGATCGAATCTTTATTGGTGAGGGCTTGATAACTGTGGTTTTCGAGTTCGGCCTGTTGTATGCCGACTCCAAACTGATAATTATACTTTTTTTCTTGCAGGCGATAATTGACCCCTACCCGATGCGCTGTAAATATATTTTTAAACTCGTTGGTCTGGAGCAAATTGGGGTTATCGTATTTACCATTACTATTATTATAGTTAAAGGTCTCTTTCTCGCTTCGATTAAAGTTGTTTGTATAGGCATAATTGAACTCCAACAGTTTGTTCAATCCAAGCGGCTCTGTATACGAGGTACTCACCACATTATTTCTGGTCTTGGTTTGCTGGTTATACTGCTGATTTTGAGAAAAATTCAATCCGAGTGTACCGTTGGGCCTAAAGAAGATATTATTGGCGATGGTCTTGCCATCGGCTTCGCTGCCTCCGATCGTATTATTTAATCCGATCGTCAAGGTTCTGCCGATCTTCGAAAATTTTCTGCGCAACAACACATTGTTATTGATGTTGTACCCGTCGCGCACATTACTGTTTTCGGATCGCGTCTGAATGGCCAAAAAAGATGCTAGGGGCGTCTTAGAAAGGGTGCTGCTACTATCTACATTATAATTATCGGAATGTTGTAGCGTAACAGAAGGGGTATATAATATCGACGTGAGCGAATCAAACTGATGTTCGAAACGAATATTGACTCGATGATTTTGATTGATATTATCGGAGCGTGTACTACGGTTTTGATTAGCCGAAGAGTCATTCACAAAAAAAGTTTGGCGAAGAATACTCTGCTCTTGCAAAGGTCGATTATCGGAGAAAAAATAACTTCCGGTAAGTTTGGTCTTACCCCCACGCCATTCATTAGAAAAGTTTGTACCGGTAGAAAGCGATCTAATAATGCCGGTATTTCCGCCGCCACCAAAACCGCCACCACCTCGACCACCAGTCATGGTCATAGACACCATACCGCCACCACCTCCGCCACCAAAGCCGCCGCCACCGCTGCCCATGGTTATGGTCGCCATTCCACCACCTCCGCCACCACCACCACCAAAACCACTAAATCCTCCCATAGAGCTGATGATATCATTAAAAGAAAAACCCTGCTTATTAATGTTATTTGCATTAAAGAGCACAGAGATCCGGTTGTTACCATCAAACTTATTGAAGCTGAGATTTTGCTCGTAACGATCCTTGCTGCCATAGCCGGTGAGGGCTCGTCCAAAAAATCCTTTATTACGATCTTTTTTAAGTTTTATGTTGATGGTCTTGCTGCGGCTACCATCGTCTATCTTGGTAAACTTGGCCTGCTCACTCATATCATCAAAAACCTGCACGCTCTCTACCATATCGGCTGTTAAATTCTTTGTAGCCAGTTTGGGATCGTTGCCGAAAAATTCTTTACCATCCACCAAAATTCGTTGTACCTGTTCGCCCTGCGCTTTAACCGTTCCCTCTTTGTCTACTTCCATGCCCGGAATTTTTTTGAGTAAGTCTTCGACCGTAGCATTAGGTACCGTCTTAAACCCACCGGCATTGAATTGTACCGTATCGTTTTTGACGACGATGGGAGACTCACTTGTAATGGTGACCCCTTCGAGCATTTTGTAATCCTTATTCAGCGTAAGAGTACCCAGATCGATCGACTTATTTTCGGCAGTAATCGAAAAAGATCGGCGAACTTCTTGCAATCCCTTGCTGCTGATCACTAATTTATAGTCACCGGGTAACAAATTTTTTATTTCGAAAGTGCCCAACTTAGCAGAAAGTGTAAAACTGGCCAACGAAGAATCGCGGGCACTGATCACCGAAATGGTGGCATCGGCCACTGGTTGTTTTGCTGTTGAGTCAACCAGCTTTCCCTTGATGTTTCCATCGGCGCGCTGCGCAAAAACAGGTTGAAGACAAAAGGTAGCAAATAGTAAAAACAGAAGGGATATTCTCATAGCTGTACAAATGGTGCGCAAAGATAGACGCAAAACAGATGGAGTACTTGCTGAATAAAGGTCAAATGGGCTAATTTAATTGATAACCAAGGCTAAAAGGCCTTGTAGCAGGATAAACGGCAGGGCACCTACTAGTTAGCTGAATAGATACTCGACATCTTCGCGTGTGAGAGTTTTTACAAATCCCTGATCGTCGGCAATAATATCTTTGGCAAGATTGCGCTTACGTTCTTGCAGTTGCAAAATTTTATCTTCTATCGTGTCTTTACAGATCATTCTATAAGCAAAAATATTTTTGGTTTGCCCTATGCGATGCGTACGGTCAATTGCTTGCTGTTCTACAGCAGGATTCCACCAAGGATCCATGATGTATACATAGTCGGCGGCAGTTAGATTCAAGCCCACACCTCCGGCTTTTAGAGAGATCAAAAACACACGTACGGAATCGTCTTGTTGAAAACGTTGAATCGCTTTTTCTCTGTCAGGTGCCGACGTGCTTCCATCAAAATACACATAGGCAATACCCAATTCGTTGAGCTTTTCGCGAATCAGTGAGAGCATGCCCAAAAACTGCGAAAAGACCAGCGCTTTGTGAGTGCTGATCCCCTCGCTCAACTCCCTGGACAATTCGTCTAGTTTAATGGAGTGGTTAGGAAACTTCTCGGTCTCATTCAAAATAGCGGGCGAATCGCAGATCTGGCGAAGTTTCATCAAACCCTGCAAGATGGTTAGCTGTGATCGCTGTATACCCTGAGACTCTATAGATCCAAGTATTTGATTTCTAAAATCATTACGATAAGCATCGTAAATATTTCGTTGCTCTTCTTCCATGTCGCAGAACAGTACCATTTCTTGCTTTTCCGGCAAATCCTTGGCAACCTGCTCTTTGGTGCGGCGAAGAATAAAGGGATACAGCAGTTTGCGAAGATGTTCCTTTCTGTCTTGCTCGCCCAGCTTATCGATAGGTATCGCAAACTCTTGTCGAAAGAACTCGACAGACCCCAACATGCCGGGGTTTAAAAAATTCATCTGCGCATAAATATCAAAGGTGTTGTTCTGCAGAGGGGTTCCACTCATGCAGAGCCGGTGTTTGGCCTGCAGTATCGCAGCAGCCTTGGTTACTTTGCTCGATGGGTTTTTGATGGCCTGCGATTCATCTAAAATGGCATAATCTAGCGCGACCGTACTTAATAACTTGATATCGCTGCGTAAGGTGCCGTAGGTGGTGATTGTAATATCGTGATCTTCGAGTTGTTCTTTTTTTCGGGTACGGGCTGCACCGTGATGAATTCTAAAACTTAGTGAAGGCGTAAATTTTTTAATCTCGTTCTCCCAATTGTAAATAAGCGTTGTCGGACAAACAACTAGCGCCTTTAGTTTTCCTTCGGTGCGTTTATAATACTCCAAAAAAGAAAGTGCCTGAACAGTTTTACCCAGTCCCATGTCATCGGCCAGAATTCCACCCCAATTAATGCCTCTCAGGTAGTTGAGCCATTGGTATCCTGCTACCTGGTAGGGGCGCAAGACCTGACGTAACGATCCCTTGAGTTCAATAGATTCGATCTTATCGAAGCGACGCAACTGTTCATACTTCTCTTCGAGTTGTAATTCAAGATCTTCCTCTTGCCGATTGGCGTATAGTTCGTCGACCACCCCCAGGTGATAGCGAGAAAGTTTTAGCGTATCGGTCTTTCCCTCACCAACGCGAAATAATAAAGCGTACTTTTTTAACCATTCTTCGGGCAATACGCCTAACGAACCGTCCCCGAGCTGTACATAGGGTTGCTTGCTGGCCAATGCTTTTTTTACATCAGCTACCGTTACCTGTTGGTCCCCAAATACAATATTGACCTTAGCATCGAACCAATCGGTATGACTGCTGATAAAGATGCGGGTCTGAGGCTTTGCCGTATTAAATCGATAATGTTTGAGAAGCTCAAAGCCAAAGACCGGCGTCTTGGCCTCCTTCATGGCGTCAATAAATAAAAAGAACCAATTATTACGAAGCACATCGGGGCCCTTAAGTGCCAATGTACCATCTTCTTTATTATAAACGAATCCGGAATGCAGACTCTGCAGCTTTTGCAAAAAGGCGTTTTCTTTTTCTACTTGCCGCTGAATAATAAGGACCCCATCTCCCTGTGGTACCAGTACGCGCTCGCCATCTTTAAAGCCGGCTTCATAACTCTGATACAAGAAGCGGGGTGTAAAGACTAAGTAATCGCCCTTTTCGCTTAAGGCAACCCGAGGTTCCGGAGACGTATTACTGATCTCTGTGGTCAGCGATTTATCGAACTGCACACTATACTCTCGCGACAAGGGTAAGATCTCTTCTTGGAGCGTTTGCTTCCATTGCCCCGCTTGAATCACACGCTTACCAGAAGGTCTAAATTGTTCGACCATCAATATGGTCTCTTTATTTTTCCAACAAAAAGCCTGGTGGTTATAGAAAAAAAGTAGGGGAGTCGGCGCCTCGTTATCAGTCAGATCTAATTCAGAAATGCCAACTTTTACTTTACACGACAATGTATAATGACTGTTCTTTTTAACCAGAAATAGCGGACGAGCTTCGTCTGCTTGCAAGTGCAGCGACGCTAGGTTCGCTGTCTTGAAAGGCTTACCGGCTGCCAAGGTATAGACCAAGGCCTGCGAACCAAACTCCTGAAACAAGCGAAGTAGTTTAGGCTGCAAATATTCCGTAATCAAGTCTTTAGTCTCCTCTGGCAGATCGTCGGCCTCGTGGTGCAAGATATTCTCCCAAATACCAGAAAAAGGGGAGTTGCGGTTTACATATTTATTGATCTCGGTATCCTGCAATTTTCGCACCAACTGCAAAAGCGCTGCGTCTGTAGTACTAAACGTGTCGATATTCACGAAGCGGGCAATATCGAGTTTTTCGACCGTGCCAATCAAACCGTCATTCGCTTCGTTGGGCTCTCCAATTACTGCATCTACCGAAAAACGGGGAAACGATTTTTTGTTGAAATTAAAGACCACACCCAACCGTTGGGCTGGTAAAATAACTGCAGCCGCCGCAGGCACCTCGGGAACAACACTAGTCACTTCTGGAAAAGAACGCAAGGCCGGACGAGCGATCGGTGTAGTTACGGTTGTTCTTTTTATAGAGGTATCCAGAACACGTAAAAAAGGCTTGCCTTCTTGGTAAGTAAATTCAAACTTTCCTTTCAGGTCATCTTTTAACGAATACCCGTAAGCCTCAAGCAATTTATTTTTCTCTTTATCCCAATTACGAATACTATCAAAGTAGTTAGCCCCATACGTATTGAGCAGTTGTAAGAAAACGATCACCTTGGGTAAGCAAAGCGGATGCTCGGTGTCTTCGTAGATACAGCTGGTATCAAAATTGCGCTCTTCGTTCTTTTTGATCAACACCTCATACGTCTGACCCTCAAGTGTCACCTGCGCCTTAACCGTTTCGTTCTCGGCGTATTCGATCACCGCTTTTTTAGTACGCAAAAAAGTCTCAGCCAATACAAGTGTTTCGGGTGCGCAAAGCAATCGGAGGTGCTTTAGGTCGATCGATTTCATTTTGACCACCGTATGACGCTGGTCGTAGCGAATATGCCCTGTTTGTAAATGACCCCTGTCTAAGAGTTCCTGTAATTGAAATAGGGCTGCCGCTTCATGACGACAAATGTCTCCCAAATTGTAAGGACAACCACAGCGTAACGACGTGGCCTTGGGATCTCTGAAATGATGAATGTATACTTTATAAAAAGTGCTGTAGCTATCATCTTTTACCCGAAAGGTGGCCGTGCCAAACAATTCATCGTACTCGACCAACTCTACGTAGCCAATAGCATGGATCTTTTTTCCTCTTTTAATCACCTCGTCGGTGCCGTGCGTGTAAACGTATTTGACTAAATGCGGTAAGGCCAACGTCCTTAAGTATTAAAAAGAAACCTCGGTTAAAAAAAGGATAACCTACAAATCTAAAGGAAAGTGATTCGTATTTCCATCGATTCTAAAAGAAAAAAAACTATTCGGCCCCTTTCGAAAAAGCAGTCAAAAAATTCCGTATCTTGAACGATTTATTTTTTAATGATGAGTTTACCGTCTTTGTAGTACGGCAATACATTGGCCGCATCGGGTGTCAGGCAAAACGTAATATCCTCAATCAATCCAAAGCGTTGGACCAGTCGGTGATAATGCGTTAATCGAGGTGCAAAGTCCAAGAGGTTGTCTTTGTGTTGACGGTATAAAGAAACCGCCATTAGCGAACTGTCACAGTGTATGCTAAACTGCTCTTGGAGTCGATCGATTACCGCACCGGCAAAAAGGGTGTCTTCGAGGTTAAAGCGGTCTTTCCAGCCGGCACATCCCAGCACCACATTTTTCTTTTGTGCAAGTAAATAATCACAAACCGCCGTCAGATTCGGAAAACTTCCCGCCACTATCGTAGAGGCATTCCGATCAAGCGCCATTTGTAAGAGGCGAGTACCGTTAGTGGTGGTCAGCACCAGGGTGCGGCCACCGATAAATTCTCGCGAATATTCCAGCGGAGAGTTTCCATGCTGTAATCCTTCGGCAATCATGCCATCGCGCTCACCAGCTGCAACCCCATCGATATTCTTGCTCATCTCGATGGCTTTAGGAACTGAATCAACCGGAATAACAGCTCGGGCTCCGTTATGAAGGGCCGAAGCGATAGTAGAAGTGGCCCTGAAAACATCGATGATCACCACCACACTATCAGAGAGATCGTATAAATGAAGTAAAGCGGGAGAGAGAGAAGTAAAAAGCGAAGGTTGGGTTTTCATGCAATAAATATTCGCAACTATTTAATAAGTATTTTTTTCCAGCGATCCGTTTCTGCAAATCGCTTGAGGGTATCATTACGTCGATGCAAGAGCGATTCTATGTAGCCGGTAAAGTACAGTGAATTGAACCAACGACCGAGCTGACCATAAGGCATTTCAAAATCGACCAGGTCGATCAATAACATTCCGTTATCGATCGATTTAAAATGATGCTCGTGTTGAAAACTGGTCAGATCACCTTGCATTTGCACTTCGGTGATCACATCGGCCCGTTTTACCTCGGTATATTTTATACGCTGCAATCGCTCTTTAAAAAGGTGATGTGAACGCCAGGTAACCGTATCCCCTTTTTCAATCAGTCCAAAACGCGTACCTGCAACGGCCTCCAGTTTATAGGGAGCCATGGACTCCTTGTGCACCGAAATATGACGGCTTAGGTCAAATACCACCTCGGAAGGAGCCGCAATGAATGTTGTAAGGTGAATCTTGGGCATGGCTATGACTATACGAATGGAATTTTTACAA
>CANGYW010000037.1 GCA_947458335.1 Chitinophagaceae bacterium
ATCTAAATGAAAAAATCCCTCCGAAAACGGAGGGATCCTATATGGATGGGTTAGTAAGTACAGGGAAATAAATTTCCCTACACAATATTAGTATTTATTTCATATATCAAAAAAATTTTTTTCTTTTGATTTTATCAACATTTTAAAATTTGCTGTGGATAAACGCAAATAAATTCTAGCTCCTCACTGCTTGCTACCTTTGCATAAAATAATAGCTGATGCAATTCGAAAAACCTGTTGCTCTTGCTGAATTAGCCGTGTTATTAAAGGCTACGCTTATTGGCGATGCCAACGGAGTAGCAACGGGCATCAATGAAATTCATAAAGTGCAAGCAGGCGATCTGGTCTTTGTAGATCATCCCAAATACTACGATACCTGTCTTCGCTCTGCAGCTACCTGTATCATCATTGATCAGGAAGTGTCCGTGCCCACTGGCAAATCGCTGCTGGTAGTAGCCGATCCTTTCGCTGCGTATCTTACATTGGTCGATACGTATAGGCCCTTTGCGCCTTCGCTCGATCCTATTAGTAAGACGGCTCAATGGGGAGAGGGTACGGTGGTAATGCCCGGCGCCTATATCGGACATCATGTTATTATCGGAAAGAATTGTATCATTCATCCCCAGGTAACAATCTTAGATCACTGCCGTCTCGGCGATAACGTAATCGTTCAGTCCGGCACTGTAATCGGTAGCGATGCTTTTTATTATAATAGAAAAAAACATCTTACTCACCAATACCGTAAAATGAAAAGTTGCGGTCGGGTGCATATCGAAGATTACGTAGAGATCGGGGCGGGCTGTACAATCGATAGGGGAGTAACGGCCGATACGATTATTGGAGCGGGTACCAAAATCGATAATCAAGTACATATCGGTCACGATTGTGTGATCGGAAAAAATTGTTTACTTGCTGCTCAGGTAGGATTAGCCGGTGCGGTTACAGTCGAAGATGAGGTTATACTATGGGGGCAGGTAGGAGTTAATAAGACATTGACCATTGGCGAAGGAGCGGTCGTATTTGGACAAAGCGGCGTTGCTAGTTCGATCGAGGGAAAGAAGACCTACTGGGGCACACCCGCCATTGATTTTAATGAGAAGCGAAGAGAATTGGTTTGGGTAAAGCGAATTCCCTCGCTATGGGAAAAGGTAAAGAGTATGCTCGGGTAAGAGAGTAATTCGTTAGCTGGCTTGGTTTGCCGCTTGCGCCTTTTCGCTATATTTTTTGCAGGCTTTGCGTATGGTCAGTTCCAGCGGGGTATACGAAAACTCCGGAAAATCATTGAGTAGTTTACGATTGTCAAAGCGTGTGGCGCTCATCGCTACTCTGGCACTCTCGCGGGTCAGCAGTGGACGCTTGTTGGTTAACCAAGATCGTAGGGCCTCTAGTCGCCAGGCCAGCCCGAGCAAGATGCCCGACGCTTTCATCGAAGGTCGTTTGCGTCCAAAACCATCTGCTATGCAATACTGTAGTTGCTGAAAAGTCCAACTGTCTCCATTGACAATATAGCGTTGCCCACCGGCAGCTCTTTCTAGTAACAATACCGTAGCCCTTGCTACATCTTCTACATCGACAAAACCATTCAATCCACTCGTATACCAGCGAAATCCATCGTAAAGTTGTTTAAAAATGGCACAGCTACTTTGTTCCCAGTTTCCAAAGCCAAGAATGGTACTGGGATTTACAATCACTGTATCGAGCCCTTCGCTAAATCCTCTCCAAGCATGTAACTCGGCTTGAAACTTACTGCGTGCGTAATGGGTATGAAGGGGTCCTTCTTTCCACTTTGCTTTTTCGTCTACCCATCCTCCTCCTGCCACTCGGCCCAGTGCGGCCACCGAGCTGATGTGCACCAACCGCTTGATCCTTTTTTCTAGGGCGGCATTGACCACGTTATTGGTTCCTTCTGTATTGACCTGGTAGAGTTGCTTGCTATCTTGTGGCGCAAACGAGACCATCGCAGCACTATGAATAACGACATCCATTCCCTCCATGGCTTCCTCGAGTGAGATAATATCGAGGATGTCACCCTCTACCCATTCCACATCCTTCAGTTTATCGGCCTCAATCCAGGCAGGACGTTTTTGATTTCGTACCAGTGCTCTAACCTGGTAACCCAGTTGCCGTAAGGTCACTAACAAATAAGAACCCAGAAAACCGCTTGCTCCAGTGACTAGAATTTTTTTTCCCATCAGGCCGATTTATATTGATAATATCCCTCGCCTGATTTTTGACCCCACTTGCCGGTTTGTACTAGTTCTTGCTGAATGAAAGAAGGTCTGAGTCGTTCCGGTTTTCCCAATTGTTCGTAGACGGAACAACTAACCGCATAGTTGATATCGTTGCCGATAAGGTCCATTAGCGCAAAAGGACCCATTTTAAATCCGGCTGCCACAAGAATACGATCGATCTGCGGCATACTAGCTTTTTCTTCTTCGGCTAGTCGTAGTGATTCTATATAAAAAGGCCGTGCGACCCTATTGACGATAAAACCGGGAGAGTCTATGCACAGCACAGGTGTTTTTTTAAGGTCTAGTATTAGTTGCCAAGCCCTTTGTTGTACAGCCGAAGTTGTAAATGGCGTGGTAACGATTTCTACTAGTTTCATTAGCGTGGCCGGATTAAAAAAGTGTAATCCAATCACTCGTTCGGGATGTTGAATGGCTTTGGCCATTTGGGTAATAGAAAGTGACGAAGTGTTGCTGGCAAAGATGCAATCACTGTGATTGAGTTCCGCTAGTTGATTAAAGAGGGCGATCTTGGGTTCGGGCTGCTCTACAATGGCTTCAATAAATAGTTCGGCCACACAGTGCTCGATATCGGCGGTAAATTCAATACGCGCAAGGGCTTGGGCGGCGAGCGCTTCGGTAATCTTTCCTTTCTCTATACTTCTGTTGAGTTCTTTTTTTAGTTGTGCTTTTGCTCTTTCGAGGGCTTCAGGCTGCAGGTCGAAAAGAATCGTGTTACAGCCTGATAGAGCCGCGGTAAGGGCAATTCCCCTTCCCATTGTGCCGGCCCCACATACTCCAAGGGTGTTGATCTCCATATTGGGTGCTTATCAGGTGGCGGCTGCAAATTGTTGTAAGAATCGGACGTCGTTTTCACTGAACAATCGTAGGTCACTTACACCATACTTGAGCATAGCAGGTCTTTCTACACCCATGCCAAAAGCAAATCCGCTGTATTTTTCAGGATCGATACCGCAATTACTGAGAACATTAGGATGCACCATACCGCATCCTAGAATTTCTACCCACCCCGATTTTTTACAAACCGGGCAGCCATCGCCTGAGCAGATAAAACAACTTACATCCATTTCGGCGCTGGGCTCGGTAAATGGAAAGTAAGAGGGACGAAAACGAACCTTTACATCCGCGCCGTACATCTCTTTTACAAAAAAGTATAAGGTTTGCTTTAGGTCAGCAAACGAAACCTGTTCATCGATGTACAATCCTTCGATCTGGTGAAAGAAGCAATGGCTGCGGGCGCTAACGGTCTCGTTGCGAAAGACGCGCCCAGGCATTAGCATGCGAATAGGAAGCTTGCCTTTTTCCATTTCTCGTATTTGCACACTGCTGGTATGCGTGCGCAATACCCAATCGGGGTTCTGTTGAATATAAAAGGTGTCCTGCATATCCCTGGCTGGATGATGCGGTGGCAAATTGAGGGCGCCAAAATTGTGCCAGTCGTCCTCTATCTCAGGTCCTTCGGCTACGGCAAAACCTAGTCGCTGAAAGATCGATATAATGCGATTTTTCATTAAGGTCACCGGATGACGGGATCCTAATGGAAAGGGTTGTCCCGGCAAGCTCACATCGATGGTGGTCGATTCTTGTTCGGAGGGCACGGACGCCAGTAATTGTTCGTAATGAGCCGCAACGAATGATTTGAAATCATTGAGTAGTTGTCCGGCTTCTTTCTTCTGATCGACCGGTACTTCTTTCATGGCATTCATCAGCTGTTTGACCGCCCCTTTGCTGCCCAAGTATTTGATCCGAAAAGCCTCAATCTCTTCGGGCCGGGTGGTGGTAATGCTGCCGATCTCACTGCGGAGCGCATCGATCTGTTGCCATAGATTCTCCATATGACAAAAGTAAGTCCAAACCAGCAATTAATTATCTTGCAAGCATGTCAGATCATCTCGGTATCGAAGATTTCTTGGTTCCCATCGATAAATCGGTGCTCTCGCAAGACACCGGGTATAAAGAGGGACAAATCGGTCATCATATATTCGCCTATGAGCAAACGATGCCCGAGTTAGATGAGGCACAGCTGGTCATTGTAGGGTGCCCCGATCACCGCGGATCAGGTATTGAGCAGCACCAGACAATGGGACCTGATGCTATTCGTCGCCAATTTTATGCATTATTTTATTGGCATGCCGATCTGGTATTGGCCGATGTAGGAAATATTCGTACAGGCGCCACTTTATCCGATACCTATGCAGCTTTACGCACTGTTGTATCGACCTTAATGGGCGAAGGAAAAACCGTCATTATACTGGGAGGATCGCATGATCTTACCACTGCACAGTATCAAGCCTATGTGCATCGCAGGCAATTGATCGAAGCCACACTAGTCGATGCCCTCATAGACTTGGACACCGACGCGGTACTGCCAGCCGATCAGTTTCTGATGGAGATGCTAACGGGCACACCTAATTTTATTCGCCACTATAATCATATTGGATTCCAGAGCTATTGCGTTAATCCGCAACTTTTGGAGACTCTCGATAAATTACGATTCGATTGCTATCGGGTGGGTCATGTAAAAGAAGCACCCGACGAAATGGAGCCTGTTATTCGCAATAGCCATCTTTTTAGTTTTGATCTCTCTGCCCTGGCCAATGCGTATTCTCCCGCCAGTACCATTTCGCCCAACGGTTTTACAGGAGAAGAAGCCTGTACCCTCTTTCGCTATGCCGGCATGAGCCCTACGGTCAATACGGTCGGTGTTTATGGCTACGATCCACGGGCCGATCGCCAAGATCTTAGTGCTAAGCAGATCGCTCAGATGCTTTGGTATCTGCTGGATGGTAAAAGCCGTGGTCGTCGCGAGGCAGCGTTACAAGAAAAAGATTCCTTTAACGAATATTATATGGCCTTTGCGGAAGTGGAAACCATTTTTTTACAGAGTAAAAAAACCGGTCGCTGGTGGATGCAATTGCCCAATAAACAATTTATTGCTTGCAGCTACAAAGATTATTTGCTGGCCAGCAGTAATGAGATTCCCGAACGATGGCTGCGTGCCCAAGAGCGAGGCTAACTGCTGGGATTTAAAAAGTAAAGTAGATGCAACTACATCAATTGGGGTATCGGCGACAGTGGCAGTGGTTATGGCTCTTGTTATTGGCTTCTTGCAGCACCCAGCAGCAAGTACAAAAAATTGCCCAACGTCAGTTGGCATCTGCAGAGGCCTTCGACAAATCTCATTGGGGTGTCAGTGTGCTGGACCTGACTTCGAACACGTACTGGTACAATCAAAACGGACATAAATATTTTGTGCCGGCCAGCAACACAAAGATTCCTACCTGCTATGTGGCAATGAAGCATCTGGGCGAGCGTCTTCCTGCGGCCCTGGTTCGAGAGACAGCCGATACACTGTATTTACAGCCCCAGGGAGATCCTAGTTTCTTACATCCAGAATTTTTAACGCAGCCCTTATGGCAGAAAATACTGTCCGCCAAAAAACATGTTGCGTTACAATATGCCGCTCGCGATCGCTTCGAGGCCTATGGTAGTGGTTGGTCGTGGGATGATTATCAAGAGCCATATTTGGCTGAGCGAAGTGCATTTCCGCTCTATGGCAACCTGGTGCAGTTCGAGGCACGTGATCAGCAATTAAAGGCAATTCCTTCGCTGGTCTTACGTCCTCCCTATATAAAAGAGCCCATGATGCAGTTGCTGGGTACAGGCGGTAATTTTTCTTTATCCAGAAGCCAAGATGAGAACCTTTTTTCGATCAGTAAGGGGGGCAGATCGTTTTCTAAGATCGCCATACCCTACAAGACCAATCGAGGTGTTACCAATTTTATTTTTTTACAAGACACCCTTCAACAGAAAGGGCTTTCTGCATCGGTAAGCCTTGTTACCAATCCGATACAGGGGCAGCTATTGTTTTCGCAGCCTACAGATTCGCTATTGATTCCACTGATGCATCGCAGTGACAATTTTTTTGCCGAGCAAAGCCTGTTGATGGTAAGTCAGCATCTCTTGGGATACATGAGCGATCGAAAGTTGATCGATACACTTCTTGCTACCGATCTAAAAGGGTTACCCCAACCACCGCGGTGGGTCGATGGTTCCGGACTTAGTCGCTATAATTTATTTACCCCACAAGACATGGTAACTATTTTGGCTCGCATGAGACAAGAGTTTAGTTGGTCTCGCATTCAGGCCATCTTTCCGCATGGTAACGAAGGAACATTGAGTGGTTACTATGTAGCCGACAGTACGGCTATCTATGCTAAAACAGGAACATTAAGCGGGGTGGTGGCACTCAGCGGATTTTTACAAACTCGAAAAGGCAAATGGCTGGCCTTCTCTGTAATGGTCAACAATCATCAATCTACGGCATCGGCTATTCGACGCCAGATCGAAAAATTCTTAATAGCTATTCGGGCAAGGTATTAACCTTACTATTGTTTACCTGCTAAATATCTCGGCTAAATAACTTTGTTCAATGGCTAGGTAGGTCGGTTTTCCATCTGGGGTCTTACCCGGATGCTGGCAGGCTAATAGTTGTACCACCAATTGTCGCATTTCTTTTTCGCTAAGGGCAGTACCGGCCTTGATACAACGCAGCTTTACCATTGACCGAATTAGTTTTTCCCGAAGGGCATGGCTAACATCAGCATTAAAATGCTTATACTGTTCAAGAATAGACTCTATAATCATCTTCTCTTGACCCGATGGAAGGTCAGAAGGGGTTCCCTGTACCATAAAAGAGCCTGGGTCTTTGGGTTCTAGCAAAAAGCCAAGTGATCCCAAGGTAGGAATGAGTTCCTGTAGTAAGGCCGCATCGGCAGGCGATAACGAAAGCGTAACAGGAAACAAAGTACGTTGTGTGGGTACTGGCTGGTCGGAACTACTTTGCTGTAATTGCTCATAGAGAATTCGCTCATGCGCACCTTGCTGATCAATTAGCCAAAGTCCATTTCGATTAGGATATAGAATGTAGGCATCAAGAAGACCAGTAACACTAATGGTTTGCTCTTCGATTGCGGAGGGTAGCAGCGTAGCTTCACTGGCGGGTTCGGGTTCGCTAGTGTGCCAATCCGATGGGTAAGGGGTAAAACCGCTAGGTTGTATTAGATGTGCCTGGTTCTTTTGGGTAAAGCTTCTAAAAATAGAACTGTCGGCGGCTGCCGATCTTTTTTCTTCGGTAAATGGCTGTTGAATCGAAGAGAGTTGCTGAATAGAAGCATCCAAGTCGAAATCGAGCGTAGGAGTAATGCTAAATTGGGCTAGAGCATGTTTTACAGCGGCTTGCACAAAGGCATACACGATCTTTTCATCCTCAAACTTTATCTCTTGTTTAGTAGGATGAACGTTGATGTCAATCTGTTGCGGATCAAGATCGATAAAAAGTACATATAGCGGAAAATGATCGGGCGCCAGCATTCCCTGAAAGGCGTTCATGACCGCATGGTGCAAGTAAGCACTTTTGATAAACCGGTTATTGACAAAGAAGTATTGCTCTCCTCTTGTTTTACGGGCCGTATCGGGTTTGCCCACAAAGCCGCGTATGTTTAGGTAATCGGTCTCTTCTTTTACAGTTACCAGTCTCGATTCATAAGAGGCTCCCATCAATTGTACAATACGCTGTTTGAGTGTACCGCTCTCCAGTTGAAAGAGTTGTTGATGGTTGGCGTGCAGACTAAAAGCAATAGTAGGAAAAGCCAAGGCTACACGGGTAAATTCATCGATAATGTGCCGCATCTCGGCCGCATTGCTTTTTAAAAAATTGCGCCGGGCCGGAACGTTAAAAAATAAATTTTTCATGGCCACGCTGGTGCCTTGCGGGGCTGCTACAGGGGCCGTTTTTACCAACTGGCTATTTTCGACCTCTACATAAAATCCTGTATCGGCCGCTGCCGTACGCGTACGCAGCTCTACTTGTGCCACTGCCGCAATTGAGGCCAGGGCCTCTCCCCTAAATCCCATCGTCTGAATACGGAACAGATCTTCGATACAGCTGATCTTAGAGGTAGCATGTCTTCCAAAGCAACGTGTGGCATCCTCCTCATTCATTCCCTTTCCGTTATCTACTACCTGTATCAGCGATTTGCCCGCATCGTTCACAATAAGCTGTATTGCAGTAGCCGAGGCATCTACAGCATTTTCGAGTAGCTCCTTAACAGCGCTGGCCGGGCGTTGTATAACCTCTCCGGCCGCAATCTGATTGGCGATATGGTCTGGTAAAACGGTAATCAAGGCTCTGCTCGGGTTAAGCCTTCAAAAATACGGTTTTACCAGTGATAAGAGGAGCTGTAGGGTTCGCTTTTTTATCTGTGATACTCTTGTTGGTTAAGGGTAGCCGATTACGGTAAAAAGAGTATTTTTAGTTTTCTAGCCATTAAATATTTTTTCATGAGAGTGTTATTGACGATTGCTTTACTGGGGTTTGTATCTTTTCTACCTGTCAGGGCCCAATCACCTGCCAATAAAGCCCGACAGCGTTGGGTCGACAGCGTGTTTGCCAGCTTGACCGAAGATCAGCGCATTGCGCAACTCATGGTCATTCGGGCCCACTCCAATCTCGGACCCGAACATATTGCCAAGGTAGAGCGCGATATTGTTGATTACAATGTGGGAGCACTTTGCTACTTTCAGGGAGGCCCCGTTCGACAGGCGTTATTAACAAATCGCTATCAGCAATTGGCCCGCACTCCTTTAATGGTTACCATAGATGGAGAATGGGGGTTGGGAATGCGGCTCGACAGTGTAACCCGTTTCCCTTACCAGTTAACATTAGGAGCCTTGCAAGATGAAAATCTTGTTTATCGTATGGGGGTAGCTGTCGGAGAGCAATGCAAGCGCATAGGTGTACATGTCAACTATGCCCCCGTGGTAGATGTCAATAATAACCCCGACAATCCTGTAATCGGTTTTCGCTCGTTCGGCGAAGACCGCAATAAGGTAAGTCGTATGGGCATTGCCTATATGAAAGGAATGCAAGACGCAGGCATCATGGCTTGTGCCAAACATTTTCCGGGTCATGGCGATGTGGCGGTCGATTCTCACTATGATTTACCTGTTATCAATAAGTCGATGGCCCAGCTCGATTCGATGGAGCTGGTTCCATTTCGAGCTATTTTTTCTGCCGGAGTGGGGAGTGTGATGATCGCCCACTTGGCCATACCCGCCATAGATACTGCGGCTCAACGGGCCACTTCTATTTCGCGCAATAACGTAACAGAGCTACTGCGTAATAAACTTCAGTATAACGGACTTACATTCACTGATGCCCTCGAGATGAAGGGAGTTGCCAAATATTTTCCCGGGGGTACTATTTCGGTAGAGGCTATCATTGCCGGTAACGATATGCTTTGTTTACCAGCCAGCGTACCCGAATCGATCGCTGCCATTAAGGCCGCTATACAAGACGGGCGTCTGCAACAAATCGATGTCGACAGCAAGGTCAAAAAAGTATTGCAAGAAAAATATAATCTCGGACTGCACCGCCCTCAGGTCGTTGATACCACGAATTTGGTTGCTGACTTGAATGCCGCTACCGATGCTATTCGCGAAGAAGTGGCTCGAAAGGGGCTCACCGTTCTTAGTAAGACACCGGCCTCTCTCTCATTGCCGTTACAAAAGGGCGATCGTCGTGTGGCCTATATTCAATTAGGCGGGACAACAACAAGTGTCTTTGGCAAGCTACTTCAAGAGCAATTAGGGGCCGATCCCTATTTCTTTTCGTTGCAAGACAGCACCATTAACGTAGATAGTGTTGTAAATGTATTTAAAGCTGGGGGTCGCTACGATCTTTTTGTGATCGGGCTGCAAGGGTTTTCGAATAAGCCCATGAATAATTTCGGCATTGGGGAAAAGGCCTTTCGATTACACCAGGCTATGCAATCTGATTCTACCATCAGCATTATGTTTGGTAATGTACAGGCACTTAAACATGTATGTGATGCTCGCTTTTTGGTGGCTGCCTATCAAGATGATGATATAACACAGTCGGTGGCAGCACAGTGGTTAATGGGAGAATTTGCTGCTAAGGGCGTCTTGCCGGTGTCCGTTTGTAAGTATGCCATTGGAGCAGGCATACAAGAGAAGCCGCTTCCGGTCTCGGCCAATCGAAAGAGCGCCGCCTTTCGCAGCGTAGACGCCGTTGTAAAAAATGCCATAGACCAAAAAGCTTTTCCGGGATGTGTCGTGCTGGCTGTACATAAGGGCGAAATTCTCTTTCATAAGGCCTATGGATATTATGATTATGCGCAGCATCAACCCGTAGTCCCTGAAAGTATTTTTGATCTAGCTTCGGTAACCAAGATCTCTGCCACTACGGTAGCGGTAATGAAACTCTATGAACAGGGTAAACTTCGGTTGGAGGCTCGCCTGGGGGATTATTTACCCTGGGTGCGTGGCTCTAACAAGCAAGACCTTACGATTCGCGACATACTACTGCACCAGGCAGGGCTGGTTCCCTTTATTCCATTTTATAAAGAGACGCTGACCGGCAATGGTATACCCGATAGCAGTATATTCTCGACGGTATCAAAACCGGGTTTTACGTTGCGTGTGGCCGAAGAGCTGTATGTGCGTAATAATTGGCAAGACAGTATTCGGCAACGCATCTTGCAAAGTCCGTTAGGGGTGGCCGGGAATTATGTGTACAGTGATAATGATTTTATTTTCTTAGGAAATATTATTGAACAACTATCGGGCCGATCGCTCGACGCTTTTTGTCAGGAATACTTCTATAGACCCATGGGGATGTACGCAACGGGCTTTAAACCCCGTGATCGGTTTATGATCGATCGGTTGATTCCTACCGAAAATGAAAAACAGTTTCGTCGACAAACTACGCGGGGTGATGTGCACGATGAGGGCGCAGCACTTATGGGTGGTGTGGCCGGTCATGCTGGGTTGTTTTCGAGCGCTTACGATCTAGCCATCTTGTACCAGATGCTGTTGAATAATGGCGTCTACCAGGGGCGACGTTATTTGCAACCCGAAACCATTCAGCTCTTTACTAGTTACCAGCGAAGCGGTAGTCGCCGCGGACTGGGCTTCGATAAACCCGAAACCAATAATAAGGCTCGAAGAGATCCTTATCCTTCTTTATGGTCTTCTGCGGCCACTTTTGGCCACACCGGATTTACCGGTACTTGTGTATGGGCCGACCCACAAAGAGAATTGGTTTATGTATTCTTATCGAATCGCGTTCATCCCACACGAGACAATAATAAGTTATCTCAGTTGCAGGTACGCGGAAAAATTCAGGATGCACTCTATAGCGCGATTGGAGCCGATCAATAAAAAAAATTAGTTGCCCGATCCCTGTTGAGGGGGTCTGGGTCCACGCGAGGGCCTAGGTCCGCGGGATGGCTGGCGAGAAGGACCTCCGCCTCTGGGGGTGTTTCCACTTTGCGAACCACCTCCTTGGGAAGATCGGCTTTGTGAGGGACCACTTTGTTGGGGTCCTCTATGTTGTGGACCTCGTTGCGGTTGGTTCCGTTGCGGTGCTCCGCCTTCGCGGCGAGGCTGATCAGTACGAGTACCTTGTTGCTGTCTTCTCTTTTTCTGTGCTGCTTTATCAAGTGACTTGAGACTGATCTGTCCGACCAGTTCTACAAACTCAGGTTCTTCCTCTTTAGGTTTGGATGATACGATCTCGACTGGTTCGAGTTCTTCGGGTCGCACGCCTTGTCTATTGAGTTCTTTGATCTTCTTAACGCGATCGATTGATAGCGGATATTGCTTGTTGCTGTCGGGTAAGGTGTACCACATCAGGTTTTTGAAAATATCCTTTTTAATTAAAAAGGCATTCCCTTTGGCTACTTGGAGTACATCACAATTATCCGGAAAATGTTGCAAGGCATCCAGGTAGGTATCCAACTCGTAGTTAAGACAACATTTAAGTCGTCCACACTGTCCGCTTAGTTTAGTCTGGTTGATCGATAAATTCTGATAACGGGCCGCTGCGGTATTTACCGATTTAAATTCGGTGAGCCAGGTGCTACAACAGAGTTCTCGTCCGCAACTGCCAATGCCACCCACTTTTCCTGCTTCTTGTCGGGCACCGATCTGACGCATCTCGACTTTTACCTTGAACTCGTTGGCATATACTTTAATCAGTTCTCTAAAGTCGACCCGGCCATCTGCGATATAAAAGAATGTGGCTTTTCTGCCATCAGCCTGAATCTCGACTTGACTGATCTTCATGTCGAGTCTTAATTGTTTAGCAATGGCGCGGCTGCGAATAACAGCTTCTGCTTCGCGGCTCTTGCTCTGTTTCCATTGTTCAATATCGCGATCGGTAGCAAGACGCAATACTTTTTTCATTTCCGGATGAAATTCCTTTACGCCTCTTTTCTTTAATTGTAGTCGAACGATCTCTCCGGTTAGCGAAACTTCGCCCACGTCAAAACCACTGACCCCTTCTACGGCAATCAGGTCTCCTTTTTCTAGCGGCTGTAAGGTGGGGTTCGTAAAAAAATCCTTTCGGGTACCCTGGCTAAAGCTCACTTCAATAACGCGACATTGACTGTCTGTATCGGCTAGGGGAAGATTCTTGAGCCAATCATGGGCATTCATGCGATTGCAACCGCCGGAACTACATCCCCCGTTACTTTTACATCCATTTGGTTTACTGCCAGTTGCAGTGCCACAGCCCGAACAACTCATGATAGCGAAAATACGGATTTGTCCTGAATGATGTGGTAAAGTCTGATGGTGAGCGCATGAAACAAGATCTTAGCATTGGCATTGCGTTCAATTTGATAATGGGCTTGGTCTAGCTCATTGACCATGGCCTCTTGTTGTTCAATACCCGCGATCTTATTGAGTCGTTCTGCAAAATCCCTTTCTTTTTCTCCGATCAGGTATTCTGAACCACGAATACGTAAGTGCAGGGCCTGTTCGAGCAGATGAATAAAGTAGCGTACGAACTGTTTTTGTTTTTCCCGCCCAAGCCGACTGATTTCCTCAACCCATTTGGTCTGTGCCACCGGGCCGGTCTTTAGCATCGCATTGAGCCAATCCCGTACCAGTACTTGCCAATCCTCTTCGGCATGTTGCACCAGTTGCAAAGCCTCTCTGTAATTCCCCTGACAGAGTGGGGCCACTTGTGCAGCCAAAGAAGCGGGCGTGTTGTTTCGCTCTATCAATGCTTTTTCTATCGCTGCTGTTTCGAGTGCTGGCACTTTTATCAATTGACAGCGGCTTACGATCGTAGGAAGTAATTGCGCCTCATTTTCGCTGACCAGCATCAACAAGGTGTCGGGCGGTGGCTCCTCTATAAGTTTGAGTAGTTTATTCCCTTCGTTACCCATCAGCTCAGGCAACCAAAGAATCAAGATCTTCCAGGGGCTCTCGAAACTTTTAAGGCTTAGTTTTCTAATAATATCATTGCATTCTTCGGATGTAATCTTACCCTGACTGTTCTCTTTGCTCTTGATCATTTCTATCCAGTCGAACAGATTGCCATAGGGGTGCAGTTGCACAAACGAACGCCATTCGTTGATAAAGTCTGTGGCAATAGGCTTCTCTCCAGCTTTTTTGGTTACCGTGGGATACGAAAAATGAATATCGGGATGAATAAGCTGCGTGGCTTTTTTACAAGCCGGGCAGGTGCCGCAAGGGGTATGGGCCGAAGAGTTGGTCACCGTTTCGCACACCAGGTACTGTGCAAATGCAATTGCCAGTGGCAACGCACCACTACCTTCTTTAGAAAGCAAGAGTAGTGCATGGCTCAATCTGTTTTGTTGTACCAGCTCGGTTAACTGTAGCTGTAGCGGAGCCTGTCCTATTACCTGATCGTATTGCATCAGGGCGAATGTACTTCATCCAAAAGATAAAACGCAGCGAAGTCTTTTGACTTTAGTTGAGCCACTTTAAGATCTCCTTGCTCATAGGCTCGGTTCGAGGCGAGAAGGTAGCAATTAGTTCTCCTTTTTCGTCGAGCAAGAATTTGCCAAAGTTCCAGCTAACCGGATCGTTAAAGTCTTTGGCCTTGGCCTGCTCTTTTAAATATTTATACAGGGGATGCGTATCGCTTCCTTTTACCGAAATCTTTTCGGCCATCGGAAAGCTCACGCCGTAGTTACGTTTACAAAAGGCACTGATCTCTTCGTTAGAGCCGGGCTCTTGCCCCATAAAGTTGTTGGCCGGAAAGCCCACAATAACGAGCTTCTTGCCATACGTTTTATATAATTGCTCCAATCCTTCGTATTGCGGTGTAAGACCACAGCGCGAAGCCGTATTGACGATCAATATCTTTTTACCCTTAAAATCAGAGAAGTTAATGTCTTTGCCTTCGAGGCCAGGGACCGTAAAGTCGTAAATCGACCCGGCCGAAAAACTAAGCAGACTCATAAGAAAGGTGATGATAAGTTTCATGGTGATGAATTTCAGTTAATGTAACAATGCAAGCTACAAAAGGTTAAGCCATTACTTCGAATATTGCTTATAACGAAGAGATACAAGCGGTAGCTATGCTAATACTAACACCCGGAATAGTCATCAATTGAAGGCCACACGATTCCAGTGTGGCACCCGTGGTCAATACATCGTCGACCAGTAGCAGCCTTTTGTTACGAAGGCGGTGCGGGTGCTTGATGCTAAATAAAGAGCGACTGTTCTCCCAGCGCCCCATCCTTCCCAGCAGGGTCTGGCTTCCGCTAAAACTTTTTCTGATCAACACCTGCTCAATGACCGGCACCTGCAGCAGTTTGGCCATTCCGTTAGCAATAATAGCTGCTTGGTTATAACCCCGTTGTCTTAATTTTTTGGGGTGAAGCGGCACCGGGACCAGGGCCTCTGGTTTAAAGCAATCACTTTTTTTCAATTGCTCCCCTAGCAAAAGTCCCAACTGCTCACCAAGCGCTACCTGGCGTTTGTATTTAAATTGATAAATAAGTTGCTTCATCAGCGAATCGCGGCTCAGGTAAAAGCCGGCGTGAGCAGCGTCGAAGGGCAGGCGTCCTTTTAGGATCTTTTCGGCCGGATTGTCTCGCTGTTCCGCAAAGCCCGTTGCCGGCAACTCATCAAGACAATACCAGCAAAGCGCGCTGTCTTGCCCCAGCTTATCAGACCCGCATCCTGCACAAACGTGCGGATAAAAGAATTGGCCGATCGCAGCACCGAGTGTCGTGAGCGCTTGCATAGAATATCTACAAGAAAAATTTAAAACAAATACCGATAAACGTCCTCTACCCGGGCCATGGTCACCACTTCGATACCCCGGTCCTTTGTATTCTTTTTAGTGCCGCTTTCTTTTTGATTATAGCGAGATACGATAATTTTTTCAAAGCCTAATTTGGCTGCTTCGGCAATTCGCTGGTCAATACGATTGACAGCCCGTACTTCGCCACTCAATCCTACTTCGCCGGTAAAGCAAAGGCGCGGAGACAGTGCCACATCTTCGTACGAAGAAAGCAACGCACACAATACCGCGAGGTCGATCGAAGGGTCTTCTACTTTTAATCCGCCGGCGATATTCAAAAAAACATCTTTCGTCCCAAACTGAAACCCTCCTCTTTTTTCCAATACAGCCAGCAGCAGTTGTAATCGTCGAAGGTCAAAACCACTCACAGTACGTTGAGGGGTGCCATAGACCGAAGGGGTTACCAGCGCCTGTACTTCGATTAGTAAAGGCCGCATGCCTTCCATGGTGGCCGCGATCGCGATGCCACTTAGCTGCTCGTCTTTTTGAGTCAGCAGCAGTTCGCTTGGATTTAGCACGGCCCGCATGCCAGTATCATTCATTTCGTAGATGCCCAACTCGGCGGTGCTGCCGAAACGATTCTTGAGGGTGCGCAAGATGCGATAGGTATAATGACGATCTCCTTCGAACTGTAATACGGTATCGACCATGTGCTCGAGCATCTTGGGTCCTGCGATCTGCCCCTCTTTGGTAATATGCCCGATCATGAATACCGGCGTGTTTGTCTCTTTAGCAAAGCGCTGAAACTCGGCGGCACATTCTCTGATCTGCGAGATCGATCCTGGTGAGGCATCGATATGCGGCGTCTGCAGCGTCTGGATCGAATCGACGATCAGCAACTGCGGTTTCAGTTTCTTTATTTCCTGAAAGATGATCTGCGTATTGGTCTCGGTAAGCAAATAGAACTGCGGATTCTTTGTCTGCAGTCGATCGGCGCGCATTTTGATCTGTTGCTCACTTTCCTCGCCACTAATATAAAGTACAATAGCATCCTTTATACCCAATCCGTTTTGCAGAAACAAGGTCGATTTACCGATACCGGGCTCGCCCGCCACCAGCACCAAACTACCGGGAACAATACCACCACCCAGTACACGGTTGAGTTCGCTATCGGGAGTAATGATCCTTTTTTCTTCGCTACTTTTAACAGCATCGAGCGTAGTGGTGCGACCGGCTCTTTTATCGCCACCCAACTCTTTCCAATCAATAAAATCTTTTGACTTGTCCTTTTGCACCAGCTCTTCTACAAAGCTGTTCCAAGAACCGCAACCGGGGCATTGACCGATCCATTTGACACTCTCGTGTCCGCATTGCTGGCAAAAAAAACTGCTTTTGGTCTTACTCATCTCTATAAAATGCAAAGGGCCAATCTTTCGACTGACCCTTTACTTACTAACCCATTAAATTCTATTGCTAAATTAGC
>CANGYW010000038.1 GCA_947458335.1 Chitinophagaceae bacterium
AAAATGCATCGGCAAGTTCTTGCGGATCTTGTTGCTGTAAACGTGCGATCTCTTCTTTAGCGGCCAGATCGAAAGATCCCTGTAACCAGGTGTTGACCCTTTTTGCAATAGCTTCGTTCATCAGGATATGATTTTGAAGCCGGAAAGTTACCAATTTTATGCGCTCTTTGGTTGATAGCTTACTTGTAGCTTTGCGTAAGATGCGCCGGTTATCCGTCTTCTTGTTGTTGCTATTTTTTTTAGAAACCCCACTTTGGGGTCAAGACAGCATTCGGTTACAAAAAACCTACCAAACAAGAAAGGCCTGGGTGGCCGCAGCTAATATTGGCGGATATGGTGGAACTATGATTGCCCTTTATCGCTCTTGGTATCTTAATTACCCTCGCTCCAGCTTTCATACGTTTAACGATATTTCGGAATGGAAACAAATGGACAAGTTTGGACACCTGTATAGCGCCTACATACAAAGCAGTGCTAGCACAGATCTGTGGAAATGGGCCGGGCTAAATAAAAAATCACGCATTTGGGTAGGCGGACTTAGTGGAGCGGTTTATCAGACGGCCATTGAGATACTTGATGGATATAGCGCTGACTGGGGTTGGAGCTGGAGCGATTTTAGCACCAACCTGCTAGGTAGCGGGGCCTATATTGCTCAGGCATTGACCTGGGATGAACAACGCATTCAGCTTAAATTTTCTTTTCACCGAAAAAACTACAACGATCCACTGCTCAATAACAGAAGCGATAGACTATTTGGAACCAGCTGGAGCGAGCGAATGTTAAAAGATTACAACGGACAGACCTACTGGGCCAGTGTTCGACTGGCTCCTTTCTTTAAAGGTCACCGACTTCCGCCGTGGTTATCGATAGCGGTGGGCCATGGTGCGGAGGGGCTTTTTGGCGGCCACGAAAATATGGCTACCGATGCCAGTGGCATTGTTACTTTCGACAGAAGAGATATTGCCAGAGTACGACAATGGTATCTTTCTCCCGACATAGACTGGACACAGATCAAAACGAACAAAAAAGCCGTTCGGGTTCTTTTTACTTTTTTAAATGCGTTTAAATTTCCGGCTCCCGCCCTCTCCTATTCAAAGGGAAGATGGAGGGTGCTGCCTTTCTATTTCTGATGGTATTTGTCATAATTTAGCGTATTAATTGCAGCGAGATGTCTTTTATTGAACCCCTTGCCTTTTTAGTCATTACAGCGGTGGCTGTCGGTCTCTTTAGTAAAAAGGCGGCCGCCATTCGGCGCAACATTCTGCTTGGTCGAAAAGAAACGATCAACGATCAGCCGGCTAAGCGCTTCAAGAATATGTTGCTGCTGGCGCTGGGTCAGCAAAAGATGTTTCATAATCCACTAGTGGCCGTCTTGCACCTGTGGGTCTATGCCGGCTTTGTTATCATCAACATAGAAATTATTGAGATTATCATCGATGGTCTGACTGGTTCGCACCGCATCTTTTTTCCGCTGATTCCTTCGCTGTATCCTTACCTGATAAATAGCTTTGAGATATTGGCACTATTAGTAGTAATTGCCTGCATTATTTTTTTAGTTCGAAGAAACTGGCTATCCATCAAACGATTTACCAGTGGCGACTTAAAGGGATGGCCACGTACCGATGCGAACCTAATATTGATTACAGAGATCGTATTAATGAGTCTTTTTCTATTAATGAATGCCAGCGATACCTTATTGCAACAACGAGCCGTCGGCCATTATGCCGATCATCTGACCGGCAATTTTATAATCTCCTCGCTATTACATGACAGCCTGCAAGCGCTCTCCAATCAATCATTGATCGCCATAGAGAGGGTTAGTTGGTGGCTGCACATTGTCGGAATCTTTTCCTTTTTAAATTATCTTCCTTATTCCAAGCATCTTCATATTGTTTTAGCCTTTCCCAATTCGTATTATGCACGCCTGCAGCCCTCAGGAAAGATGGAGAACATGCCTTCCATTCAGCAAGAGGTCCTCTATGCTATGCAACCCGAATTGGCTCCCACTGATGCAGCGGCAGCTCCTCAGCGCTTTGGTGCCCGCGATGTAATGGATCTTAGCTGGAAAAATTTAATGGATGCTTACAGCTGTACAGAGTGCGGGCGCTGTTCGGCCGCCTGCCCGGCCCAGCAAACAGGGAAACTACTCTCCCCACGCAAGATTATGATGGATACCCGTGATCGACTCGAAGAGGTCGGTAGGCAGCTTGATCAAAAAGGTTCCTTTCAAGAAGATGAAAGATCGCTACTGCATACGTACATCAGCACCGAGGAGCTGATGGCCTGCACTACCTGTAATGCCTGTGTAGAAGCTTGCCCGGTCAGTATCAATCCGCTGGATATTATTTTACAACTACGTCGCAATCTGGTGATGGAAGAAAGTCGCACACCCGCCGAATGGGCTGCTCTCTTTAGCAATGTAGAAAATAACTTTGCTCCCTGGAAGTTTAGCCCCGACGATCGAGATAATTGGACCCGCTCGACTTGAGGCCTTCTCTATGAGCGATTTGCTTTTTCTTGAATCTGCTGCAACGTATCTTTTTTGCGTAAGATCCTGAACAGTTGCAGTAAAGCCGTAAAGGCGAACACACCCCCAATAATCCAGTTCAACGTCTGTTGATTATTCTCGATCCGGAATGCCACATATTGCCCGCCAAAAATAAAAACGCAGTTGCCCAAAAAAGTACCACAGCCAATCCCAAGTATGTAAAAATAGTACTGAGATCGGTCGGGCACCAACACCTTACGTGAGAACAAAACGGCACTCCATCCAAACCAAAAAGGAATCTGCACCGGATTTAGCGCACTCATCATAAAACCTAGAACTATTTTAGGAAGCGAGACCCCCAACACCGGATTAGGTGATGGATCTGACTGCGCAGCAGTGTAAAAGCTAGAGAGCGCGAGTGCTGTTACAATAAGCACCGTTAGCCAATCCAATACGCGCAACAATAACTTTTGTTTTAAAACCCAGTCCATGGCCACCAGCGAGAGTCGAACATAGATCATCTCTGCCAGTAAAGACCCCAACGAAAATAACATAGCCGCCTGTATGCCCTGACCAATGGCGATTTGCATAGCGGCAATATTGAGAGTTCCCAACGGAAGCGACCCTAAAAAACTAACCAGCAAGCCCACAAAAAAAACTCGTGCGAAATTCATGTTGTAAATATAAGCAAGCGAATTAGTCGATCGTTTCCAACAAAGCAAAATGCTGGCGAGCCTGCCTCAAAAAATGCCAGCCGCGCAAAAAAGACCAATAGCGATGCCCTTGGCAATGGTTATAAGCGCTAATTCTATACAGTACTTTCCAATGATGCAGAAGAACCCCGTAGGCTTGCCATAGCGATAAGCCCGCATCATAAATGTGATTGGGTTCTGCTCCACAGCCATTAAATTCTAAGATAGAGAATGAGTGCCCCTCTTTTAACGATTGCAACGAAACACATTTTATATCATAGCGACCATAATAAAAAGAAGTTTGTCGACTGAGCTGATCAAAAAAGGCATGCAGTGTTTCGTCTACCTCATGCATCAGATCAATAAAACGGGCGCCCCTGTTATGATTGCCTGCATACGAAAGAAAATACACCTCGCCGTTGGGCACTACCCAGTCAAACCGATCCTCGTGCCTTTGCTTCATCTCTTGCCAACGCAGAGAGGCTCTGGGGTGTTGCGCAATAAGGGCCTGTAAAGAAGAGTGACCGTTACCTGTTACTTGCAATAATTCTTTTTGAATACAACCGGAGATGATCCCTTTTTCGGAATCAGGAAAACGGTAATAAAAAACACTAATTTCTATCGGATAATCGACTAGCTCTTGTACCAAGTAAGTTACCGGCAGTTGACGATGGTAATGATCCCATTGTTGCCATCGATCAATCTTTCGAAACAAGATCCCCTTCATGCCGACATCGGGCTTAACTACAAAGGGAAGCCCAAACCCTGCCGAACGAATGGCCGCTAAAGCAATAGCCGGATCGGTACCCGGCTCTATGTATTGCGTTTTAGGATAGCAACCTGCAGGCAATTGATTGTACATTTCTTTTTTACCCTCTCCCTCCAGTCCCCCAAAAGTAATGGTGGGATTAGAGGCGGTAAAAAACCACAGGGACCGACTTTTAATGCAATACCAGCCCCACACCGGCAAGATGGGCAAGTAGAGCACAAAGAAATTCCATTGCTCCCAGTTGGTCAACAGGCGGTATAGTTTTTTCATGCAGGCTGCTGCAAAAGTAAGTGCAAATAGCTAAGCTCAATTTGAGTGATGACTCTGAAAGCTGTAATTTTATCGTCTAAAATTCAGGTTCATGCATGTACCTACCGTAGCCGAACTAGTTGCCCAAGGAAAATCACCCGAAATCTTGTTTTGGGTTGGATGTGCAGGAAGTTTTGATCAACGAGCCCAGCGCGTAACCAAGGCCTTTGCACAAATCTTAGACCAGGTACAGATCAACTATGCCATTTTAGGAAAAGAAGAATGCTGTACCGGCGACCCAGCCCGCCGTGCCGGCAATGAGTTTTTATTTCAAATGATGGCCTACCAAAATATCCAGGTACTCAATGGATATGGGATCAAAAAAATCGTTACTACCTGTCCGCATTGTTTCAATACGTTAAAGAATGAGTATCCTGAGTTAGGTGGAGACTACGAGGTTATTCACCATACCACACTTTTACAACAACTCATCAACGAAGGCCGGATTAAACTAAAAGAGGGCGGCTCTTTTACAGGCAAAAAGATTGTATACCACGATAGCTGCTATCTCGGAAGAGCGAATGGCATTTATGAAGCACCCCGCGAGATATTAGAGTGGTTAGATGCCGACCTCGTAGAGATGAAACGCTGCAGATCTAAGGGACTCTGTTGTGGAGCCGGTGGAGCCCAGATGTTCAAAGAAGAAGAAAAAGGAGACGTTCGAATTAATACCGAAAGAAGCCAAGAAGCCCTCGCCACAGGCGCCAGCATTATTGCAGCAGCTTGCCCCTTTTGTAACACGATGCTTAGCGATGGTGTAAAACAGGCCGAAAAAGAAGAGCAGGTAAAGGTGCTCGATGTGGCTGAGCTTATTGCAGAACAACTGAACAAGTGACCTTGGGCAAGACACCCAACTTCATGTATATGAATTTAGCTTATACTCATTTGCTACCCGACTACTTTTCTGCTACCGCACGAGTATGGATTTACCAATCCACAAGGTTATTCTCGCTGGCTGAGGCCTTTACCATAGAAGATCGTATCGAAAACTTTATAGCGCAGTGGCAGTCGCATGGGCAACCGGTGCAAGGAAAAGGATATTTATTTTTCGGGCAGTTCATCGTACTTCTAGCGGACGAATCAAAAACGATGGTCAGCGGGTGCAGCACCGATAGTTCGGTAGCCCTGATAAAAAGACTAGAACAGGAATTTGCTACACCGCTGCTAGACCGAACGCAACTGGCCTTTGTGGTGAAGGACAAAATTGAGCGATTACCCCTGGCGCAACTAAGCTATGCCATCGAAAAAGGGTTTATAACTGGCGACACTCTTTACTTTAATAATACAGTAACCACAAAAGCCGAACTGGAAACAAACTGGATTATACCGGTATCGAAAAGTTGGCTGGCCAAAAAGTTAGCGCGGTAGTGTTGTCTTGCGCCCCCCTAATAAATACGCCACCGTTAACCGATAATTCTGTGTGCGTGTAAGTGTAAAACCCTCTAACGAAAAATTAGGTCCGTAGGTATAGTTCTTTCGCTGCTGATTGATAAGGGGGTCTACTAACGTTGCGGTAACTAGCAATTTTTTCTTTACTAATTTTCGTTGCAAGGCCAGTTGGATGGCCGCTGTCCAATTGGCAAAACCCTGCGGATTAGCAAAACGATTAATATTAATGGTGCCGTTAGAATTCCAAACATCGCTAGCTACCCAAGAATAACCCAAAGAAGAGGAGAATGATGCCCCATTTCGGAATTTACGAACGGCTATGTCGTATGCGCTGTATCGTTGCAGCGTTACGCTCGCATTTAGATTAAGTTTAAAGCGAGTGGAGAGATTGACGCCGTTCCAGCTACTGAATTCCACTTCTTTTCTACCACTGATGTTTTCCCAAGTAACTTGTGTCTTACCCCCTTCCAGCAAGGTGCGTACCGGACTAAATATGTCCTCGATTTGATTATACCCCCAACCAATATTCAAAAAATAGCCACGACGCGTACGGCTTACGATTAGATCGAAATTATGAGCGGCCGAGGCCTCTAAAAAAGGATTCCCAAAACGAACGTTATAGGGATCAGAAAAATCAACGGTAGGATTTAACTGTCCCAGCCCAGGCCGATTTACAGTGCGACGATACGACAGCGTCAACGATAACTTATCTTTCCAATTCTTATTGACGTTGGCAAAGGGTAGCCACGATAGATAACTGTTACTAACTTTTCTGTTTTCGGTAAGTAGATCAAAGAAGATCATGGTCTGTTCGAGAGCTGCTCCCGTAGTAATGCTGAACTGCTTTGCAAGTAGTTGGCGAACCGACATTCTCCAGTTGCCTACTCCTTGGTAAAACCAAAGATCATTACTAAGACCTGGCAAGGGTAGCATAATCTGTTCAGGCCTTTTTTTGTAACTAGCTTCATTGACCACATGATGCGAACCATGTTGATAATAGCTACCTACCGATAAAAATGTTTTTTTGTTGGACAGCATCTTGTCGTAAAAAACTCGAATGGTGTAAGTACTTACGGCCTGATCGATCTGCTGCCGCTGCAACGAGTCGACTCCTGTAAATTGCAAGGCGGCCGTATAATAACGCTGATAAAATTCCCGGTCGTTATCGGTGCGTGAATGATTGTAATTGGCCACTACCTTAAAGGTCTCTCCTGCTTTAGGCTTGTATTGATAGCTCAAAGAAAGAGCAGGACTTGCCGAGGACGTGGAACCAGACACCGTTCGATCACTGGCCCTACTTATGGCATTATACCGATTGAGATTGGTAAAACGGGTATCTGAGCTATTGTGCGCCTGCTGACTATTATACTGTAGCGAAAATGAAATCACTGACCGCTTGTTCGGCTCGTAATCGAGCGAAAAACGAGTCATGGGGCGCCGGGTACGGTTTTTGTTTTGGTTGACGATCGAGAGGTAGTTGCTACTATCGAGATAATTATTTTGTCTAAGCGAAGAACTTTCTCCTGTAAACTGATTGTCTGAAAAACCCGCCGTAAGTGCCAGTGCAAGTCCACTCTTGCGATAGGTAAAATTGGCGTTAAGGTTGGCCTCTCCACGAGTGCCCGCAGCCATAGATATGCGACCGCTTTTTCCAACCCTGCCTTTTTTGGTTACAATATTTATAACACCGCCCTGCTCGTTAGCATATTGAGGAGGAGGCTGCGTCATTACCTCTATCTTTTCGATCGAACTGCCCGGCATCGATTCTAACAAATCTTGCAATTGCTGCAAGTTGAGCTCTACCGGCTTGTCGTCGATCAAAATGCGAGGCTCCTTTCCACGAAGCGAGATCTTACCATCCGGATCGCGGGTAACCAATGGCACCTGCGTAAGCAACTCAGCTGCTGAGGCTCCGGCAGCCGCCGCAGACTCCGAAACATTATAGGTAATGCCTCCTTCCTTAGATTCGAACAAGGGTTTTTCGGCATAAACGACCACTTCTTTTAATTGAGCTGAACTATTGGATTTCAGTACGATACTGTCGATATTGAAATCTAATTTCTCAACTCTAAACCAAAGACTATCCAGGCAATATTGGCCTAGGCCCACATAGCTTACACATAGCCTATAGTGCCCCAAAGGGATCGACTTTATCAAGAAATCTCCCTCTCGGTTGGTAATTGCGGCAAAAGAAATAGTCGTATCAGACAATAAAAAAAGGCTGATTGAGGCAGCCTCCAGCGGTTTTCCCTGCTGGGTCAGTACTTGTCCGGAGAGCATCCCAACTGGGCGCACATTTTGCCCTAGTGCATTGAAAGACAACAAGAATAGAATTATAATATATAGGGAAATGTTGCGCAATTCCACCAAATTTTATCAAATATACACTTTGCATTGACCACACTGTTAAAGCGGTGTGACATCCTGTCATAATCAACGGGATAGTGGTATATTTGTCCTCCCAAATTTGTACGGGTACATGGAGACATTGCTCATCGATAAAACACATGATGAATCACGGCAAGGAGAAGCCCTCGCTCCCACTACTTCCGACCCGTTGACCTTTACCAAGCGGTTCTATATAGAAAGCTACGGGTGCCAAATGAATTTTGCGGACAGCGAAGTGGTGGCCTCCATCTTAAACAAAGAAGGGTTTGGCGCCACCCGCAATCTCGAAGAAGCTGATTTGATCTTTGTGAATACCTGCTCCATTCGAGAAAAAGCAGAGCAGACTGTTCGGAAACGATTGACCGAATTTAAGCGCTTAAAAAAACAAAATAAAGAACTATTGATTGGCGTATTGGGCTGCATGGCCGAACGCCTCAAGGCAAAATTCTTAGAAGAAGAGCGATTAGTTGACCTGGTGGTAGGACCTGACGCCTACCGATCGCTACCCCTATTAGTTAGTGAAGCGACCGTTGGGCAAAAGGCTGTCAACGTACTATTAAGCCGCGAAGAGACCTATGCGGATATTGCCCCAGTTCGCCTAGATGGGAATGGCGTTAGCGCTTTTGTAAGCATTATGCGGGGATGCAACAATATGTGTTCTTTTTGTGTAGTGCCCTTTACCCGCGGCCGAGAGCGCAGCCGAGACGACCAAAGCATTTTGAACGAGTGCAGAGAATTATTTGAACAAGGGTATCGAGAGGTAACCTTGTTAGGCCAAAATGTAGACTCTTACTACTATGTTCCTGCAGAGGCAGACGGATCGGCATCAGCCCCTGTCACCTTTGCGCTGCTGCTAGAAAAAGTAGCTCGCATCTCGCCCTTGTTGCGCGTTCGCTTCTCCACGTCTCATCCAAAAGACATCACCGACGAAGTGTTGTACACCATGCAACGCTACGATAACATTTGTAAATATATTCACCTTCCACTGCAAAGTGGCTCTACCCGTGTACTACAATTAATGAATCGCACTTATACCCAAGAATGGTATAAAGCCAAGGTAGATCGTATCAAGGCGATCTTACCCGATTGCGGTATCAGTGCAGATATAATTGCCGGATTTTGCACCGAGCAAGAAGAAGATCACCTAGACACATTAGCGGTAATGGACTATGCTAAATTCGACTTTAGCTATATGTTCTTTTATAGCGAAAGACCCGGCACTCTAGCTGCCCGCCGCTATCAAGATGACGTACCCGAAATTGTCAAAAAAAGAAGACTACAAGAAATAGTCGAAAAACAAAACCAACTTTCCTTACAAAGTAATCAACGTGATCTAGGAAAGATCTTTACGGTTTTAATAGAGGGCGATAGCAAAAAAAATGAGCGTGAATGGAAAGGTAGAAACAGCCAGAACAAAGTAATCGTATTTCCAAAATCGGCAGACTCCGCGCTCACGAAGGGCTCTTATGTGCAAGTTAGAGTCACCGAATGTTCCCAAGCCACCCTTCGGGGCCTATTGGTCTTATAAGCTACACCATGGAAATTCAAAACATCAAAAACCGCTTTAATATTATTGGCAACTCCCCTGCCCTTAACTACGCCTTGCAGGTAGCTACGCAGGTAGCCGCCACTGATTTAACGGTACTTATAAACGGAGAGAGCGGCGTTGGAAAAGAGGTATTCTCACAGATCATTCACACATTGTCTGCCCGTAAACACAACCCTTTTATTGCCGTTAATTGTGGAGCTATCCCAGAAGGTACCATTGACTCAGAGCTCTTTGGTCACGAAAAAGGATCCTTTACAGGCGCAGTAGATGCGCGTAAAGGATATTTTGAGACCGTGAACGGAGGGACCATTTTTTTGGATGAGATCGGAGAGCTACCATTAGGTACACAGGCTCGGCTATTACGCGTACTGGAAACAGGCGAATACATTCGAGTGGGGTCATCCAAGGTTCAAAAGACCGACGTTAGAGTCGTGGCTGCCACCAACCGCGATCTACTACAACAGGTACAGAATGGAAAATTTCGCGAAGATCTATACTACCGCCTGAGCACGGTACCCATTCGAGTACCCTCGCTGCACGACAGACCCGAGGATATTCATTTGCTATTTAGAAAATTTGCCGCCGACTTTGCCAATAAGTATAAAGTTGCTTCTGTGCAATTAAACGATGAGGCCATTCAGCTGTTGGTAGGCTATCCATGGCCGGGCAATGTGCGTGAACTAAAAAATATTGCAGAACAGATCTCTGTGCTTTCTACCGATAAAGTTATTGGCGCCGAGGCACTGGGAAAGTTTCTACAACCCTATCCAAAGAACCGATTACCGGTCTTGCAATCAGGTTCCGGACCGGCAGGACCAGAGTTTGCCAACGAACGAGAAATCCTTTACAAACTTTTTTTCGATATGAAAAAAGACGTAACGGAACTAAAACGCATGTTTGTTGAGCTGCTGCAAAATCCCGAGCTAGCTGCCACACATCCACAATTCGTACACCAATTACAAGAATGGAGAGGACCAAACTCGGCGGAGTTATTGCCCGCCAATACCACACCGTCAACGACGGCCGTGGCTACTGCTGTTTCGTCTGTACCGGTTATCCATACAGGTTACACGCGAACAGGATCTACCATTCAAGAACACGAAGAAGTCGAAGAAAGTCTGAATATTATTGACAAAGAGAAAGAACTTATCATCAAGGCGCTTAAAAAACATAAAAGCAAACGAAAAGATGCCGCCCTCGATCTGGGCATCTCCGAGAGAACGCTGTACCGAAAGCTTAAAGAATACGATATCGAAGAATGAAACTAAAATTCGTCATAGTGTTGCTGCCCTTCTTACTTGGTGGGCTACTGGTATCTCCGCTTACAGGATGTGGCATCTACCGCTTTACCGATGCTTCGGTACCAGATAGCATCAAAACCATTAAAGTTAACTTTATAGAGAATAAGGCATCGTACGTAAACCCGCAACTAAGCCCTCGCCTCACCGATAAACTGCGCCAGAAAATAATTGCCCAAACTAGACTGACCCAAACAAATCGCGATAATGCCGATTGGGAAATTACGGCCACAATTACCCAATACAATTTTAGTACGTCGGCCATTGCTGGGCAACAAGCCTCGAATAACCGGTTAACAGTTGGCGTACAAATCGTACTTTACGATCGAACGTCCGACGAGACCCGACGTTTTGACGTTAGCCGAAGTTTTGAATTTAAGGGCACTCTCTCTTTTCAAGCCGCCGAAGCCAGCTTGGGCGAAGAAATGACCCGGACACTTACCGATGATATCTTCAATAAACTATTTTCGAACTGGTAATTACCTGTATGAATAACCGCATCAACCTTTTGACACAAACCTTGGTGGGCAAGCCTCGACTGGCTGATGCGAGTTTGCAAGACCTTAAAAAATTATCGCTCAATTATCCCTGGCTGGCTGCTGCCCGCCTGTTGGTGATCAAAAAGCTTCAAGAAGAAAAAGATCCAACTTGGAAGACTGAATGGGAACAATCAAGCTCCTACTTTTCCGATGCAGAATGGACCTCACTTTTGATGACCGCTGACCCACAAGGAGAAAAAAAATCCGAATCAAACGAATTACTATTCGAGCCTTACTACACGGTAGACTACTTTGCCTCGCAGGGAATTCAATACAAACCAGAGGAAGCACCCACCGACAAATTTGGGCAGCAACTCAAGAGCTTTACCGATTGGCTAAAAGTGATGAAAAAACTTCCCCTGACCGAAATCGGAAAGTCGGTAGACCCCAAAGAAGAAAGAAAGGTAGAGCAAATCGCTGGACAATCCCTTTCCAGCGAAGAAGTGGTAACAGAGGCGATGGCTGAGGTTTGGATCAAACAGGGAAACTTAGCCAAGGCCAAAGAAATTTACCAGAAATTAAGTTTGCTAGAGCCCTCTAAAAGCGCTTATTTTGCGTCGAAATTAAGCGGATTAAATTAAGTAAATCGCATCGTATATGACCATCTTATTTGTTATTCTTATTGTAATGGCTGCCATTGCGCTTGGTTTTTTTGTATTGATACAAAATCCCAAAGGGGGTGGCCTTTCCGGAAATATTGCCGGATTTAGCACCCAGTTTATGGGCGTTAAGCAAACCACCGACGTTCTAGAAAAAGGAACTTGGATCTTTGGCAGCATCGTTGCCGTGCTTTGCTTGTTGTCCGTTCTTTTTATACCAAAGAATGCCACCAGTAACGGACCCGATCGTTCTTTGGACGCAACCAGCGCCCCCGTTCCTGTTCAGACGCCAGCCGCTACCCCTGCAACTCCACCTGTGGCAGCACCTGCAGCAACCTTGCCTGCTCCCGCTCCAGTGGTACCTGCACAAACGGGTAAGTAACAGTAAGCAAATCGGCTGTTAAATCATTAAGAAAACCCCGCAAAACCGCGGGGTTTTTTATTATCTTGAACTTTGAATGCGATGGTTTCGTCTAATAGCATGGTTAGCGCTAATACTACTACTAGCAGTAGGTTGGATACTGTACTGTTTGTGGGGGCCTGCTGTATCTCTCTATGAGAGAAAATATTTTTATATCGAGCAGCCTAGCAGCCCAGCGACAATCGGACAACAGCTAAAGGCCGAAGACGTGTTGTCTTCAGATTACTGGTTCTTGCAAGTAAGCACAAGGCTACGACTCGAAAAAATTAAGCCAGGACGCTACCAACTAAAACCTGGCATGAGTATTTTTCAGCTTGTAAGGATGTTTAGAAACGGACAGCAATCCTATGTAAAGTTGAGTATTGTTAAAGAAAGAACGCTGCAAGGGCTGGCCGGAAAGATCGGCAACCGCACGGATACTCAAATTGATTCTGCATCACTATTGGCATTTCTATCTAACAAAGATTCACTACGACGTTTTGGCGTAGACAGCAATACGGTACTATCAATTATTATGCCGTATACCTATTCGATCGGATGGGCCGAAACTCCAGGCCAAATCCTGCAACGAATGCATACACGCTACTTACAATTTTGGGATAGCACACGGACAAATAAAGCAACTGCTAAAGGACTAACACCCTTACAAGTATCCATCTTAGCCTCCATAGTAGAAGAAGAAACCAATCGCACAGACGATCGCTATAAGATAGCCAGCACCTACCTGAATCGATTACGCATAGGAATGAGATTGCAGGCCGATCCTACTGTTAAGTATGTGACACGAAACTTTGGCCTAAACAGAATTTTTTACGGACATCTGGCACTCGCCTCACCTTACAATACCTATTTAAATTCAGGACTGCCGCCCGGACCCATTTGCACGCCCTCCATCAACGCCATAGAGGCCGTGTTGGACGCACCTGAAACAAATTACCTGTTTTTTGTGGCCAGTCATGCATTCGATGGTACGACCCTGTTTAGCGCTACTTATACCGAACACCAGCGGTACGTAAAACGGTTTCATGAAGAGCAAATTAGAAGATCAAAAATTCCTTGACCTGCCCGAGTTGTATTTACATGAAACAAACGCTAGTAACCCATATCGAAAAACTTGCTCCAGTAAAATGGGCACTTACCAAAAGTAAATCCACCTTTTTGCCAGGATTCGAGGGAGTTGCCCTGTATGATGTTGTACTTTTTTTTATTAAACAAGTGCAGACCATCGGCATGACAGAGCGAGCCTCTTCTGTCGCGTTTAATTTTGTGATGGCCATTCCTCCGGCTATCATTTTTTTATTTACACTCATCCCTTATTTACCGATCACCCAAGCTTTTCAAGTAGAACTCTATGGACTAATCAGAGATGTAATTCCCGGAGAAAAAGATAATGCGGTACTGATTGGATTTCTGCAGGACTTTATCAATAATCCGCGTAATGGCCTCTTATCGCTGGGCTTCTTGCTATCGCTGTACTTTTCTTCTAATGCCATGATGGGCATCATGCGATCGTTCGACAAGAACTATGTAGGTTTTACCAAAAGAAAAGGATGGCACCGTCGCATCGTAGCCCTTAAAATTACTGCTCTGCTATACCTAATTGTTTTTGCCTCCCTGGCCACGCTAATTGCCAGGGACGTTGTGTTGCAATGGCTGGGCATAGATGACCCGCAGGTTATCTCGCTTATCATGAACCTGCGCTGGTTCGTGATCGTATTATTATTTTTCTTCTGTATCTCTTTTATTTATCGACATGCCCCTTCGGTACAAAAAAAATGGAGACTTATCAATCCCGGCTCGATACTAGCTACATTTCTGATGCTGCTGATGACGTTGGCATTATCTTGGTGGGTCTCACGCTTTGCGCATTACAATCAACTCTACGGCTCAATTGGCACGGTACTCATTATCATGATCCTGATCTTTATTAATTCACTAATCTTATTGATCGGATTTGAGCTGAATGTAAGTATACACTCCCTCCACTCCCAAGCTAGAGAAAAAGAAGCAATCGCCCTAGATGAATAAATAGCGATCGTCTACAACGTCAACCCCCACTCCTGTTGCACTTGTTGTTTTACCGGATGTGCCAAATCGGATCGTTGGTAGTGCCCGGCCAATTCTTTTTGACGATAGGCCTCGTAAACTGTCACCGCACAGGCTACACTAATATTGAGAGACTGAATAATACCAACTTGCGGAATTAAAAAATTACCATCGGCCAGCGCTCTGATCTCTTCGCTAACGCCACTATGTTCATTACCAAACACCAGCGCAACAGGAACGGTCAGATCGATTGTATGCAACGAAACAGCATCGGACGATAAATGTGTAGTGAGTATTCGCCCATACCCTTTTCTCAACTTGTTAATACAAGTAGCGGTGTCTTCGAACTGGTGAATGGTGAGCCATTTTGCGGCGCTTGACGAGCTGCGGGCACCCCACTTTTTATGCCGGGGAATCTTGGTGTTTAAAATATGGATCTCTTGAATACCCACCGCGTCGCAAGTACGCATAACAGCCGAAATATTATGCGGATCAAATACATTTTCTAACACAAGGGTAATATCTACTTGGCGCCTTTTTAATACTTCTGCTAATTTATGTGTACGCTCGGGGGTCATCTTATAAAGTAGTTAATTGTAAATGCTGATCGTGGAGCGTCAGGGCCGTCCAATGCGCCTCATATCCGGGTGCCAACCTACCCAGCCTATTGTCTACCCCCAATGCCTTGGCAGGATAAAGACTACACATACGCAAGGCCTCGTCGAGCTCGATAGCTCCAAAATGGAGTAGATTATTAAGCGCTTTAAGCATAGTAAGAGAAGACCCGCTTAATACACCGGCTGTCTCATAGCGATCTTTAACCAGCTGATGTAAATAAGGCCCCTCAGATGTCTCCGTAACGGCATCGGTAATAACAAATAGCCGGTCGCCCATTTGCTTTTTAGCAATCTGCAACGCCGGCCAATCTACATGATGACCATCGGGAATAATACTTGCCATGGTGCTCTCTGCGCAAAATAGGGCTCCCACCATTCCGGGAGCACGGTGCTGCAACGAAGACATAGCGTTGTATAAATGAGTAGCCAAGGACACTCCGTTTTTAAATGCGCTTGTGGCTTCTTGAAAGGTTGCATTACTGTGTCCGGCTGAGACCCTGATGCCGTGATCTCTGATTATCCCGATCAATTCAGGATCGCAAACCTCAGGAGCAAGTGTTATTAATTTAACGACCCCCTCTGCTTCTTTTAACAGATCGATCACCTCAGCCTTAGTGGGAGTGCGCAGCAACGAAGCCACGTGGGCCCCTCTTTTAAGAGGATTCAACCAAGGCCCCTCTAAATGGAGTCCCAAACAACCCAGTCCACCTTGCCTCCAGTATGAACGAACGGCATCAATTGCCGCATTGAATACCTCGCGCGTATTAGTAGCAACGGTCGGCAAAAAAAAGGAAGCACCTCCTTGCAGGCAGTAGCGATACAACAACGACAAACTCTCCGGCTCGGGAAAAACAGATAATAATTTACCATAAGCCCCATAAATCTGCAAATCAATAAAGGAAGGAACCAACAAATCGTATTGGGGGACCTCTGCAAATGGCTCAATAGCCTCAATACGACTCTCTGCTACCAACAAGGCAGAATTAGCTATCCATTCTTCTCCAGTAAAAATTTGACGAGCAGAAACAGTAGATGTATTACTCACAGGCAGCAAAATAGCACATATTTTCAGCACTACTTTACTCGCTCTACCTCCGATTATTGATGCGCAGAAAACTGAGATTTTTAAGCCAATTTGTGCATAACCCCGCCCACTTTAAGCAGCCTACTATTACTAATATTTTGATCTTCAATTATTTAAAATGTGTTTATTATTGATTATCAATGTTAAAAACTTTAAATAGAATTATAAATCATTTTGAACTTTATAAAAATTTTTATGTTTAGCTTTATAACGCTTGCCGTTTAACAACATTTTTTAACTAAAATCAACGAGCTATGACCATTCTTTTGGACATCACTCAGATCAATCCGGGTGATTACAGAGCGTTCACGTTCTTCATTGGCTGTATGGCCATGATGGCTGCCTCTGTATTCTTCTTCTTTGAGGTCGGTAACACCGAAAAAGCATGGAAAACTTCC
>CANGYW010000039.1 GCA_947458335.1 Chitinophagaceae bacterium
TGGTTTCCGGACTCATCACCTTCATCGCAGCCGTGCATTACTACTACATGCGCGACTACACCATTGCAACCGGACAGTCTCCTACATTCTTCCGTTATGTAGACTGGTTGCTGACAGTACCCCTGATGTGTGTAGAGTTTTACCTGATCACCAAAAAAGCAGGAGCCAAGATTGGCTTGCTTTGGAATCTGATCCTTGCATCCGTTGTGATGCTAGTGACCGGATATTGGGGTGAGGTAGCCGCTGGTGCTGACAACAGCAATGCTACCCTTTGGGGTACCGTTAGTGCTATTGCCTACTTCTACATCGTTTATCTGGTATGGATGGGTGATGTAAAGAAATTGGCTGCTAGTGCAGGACCTGCCGTTGCCAAAGCCAACTCATTACTGGGATGGTTCGTATTAGTAGGTTGGGCCATTTATCCTGTAGGATACCTGGCTGGTACTGCTGCCGGTCAGTGGTATGCTGGTTTCGCCAACCTGGGTCTAGACATGGACATCATCTACAACATTGGTGATGCCGTAAACAAAATCGGATTCGGTCTGGTTATTTATAACCTCAGCCGCTCTTCTAACTAAGGTTAGTATCGTACTAAAGGGGGCTGTTTATTATAGGCAGCTCCCTTTTTTATTTTCATGACACCCATTCTAAAACAGCAAAGCTGGTTGACCCTGGCAGGTCTTTTTATGGGGCTTATCTTCTGGATAAGTCCGATACCACACTCCTGGCAATGGGTCTTTTTCTTACTGGTTATTGTGACGGTAGGATTACCGCATGGCGCACTCGATTTTCTTATTGCAGGAGAAGGAAAAAACAAGGCTAAGCTGAGTACGTTTTTGTTCTTTTATATTTCACAATCACTTGCTTTTCTACTTCTCTGGTTTTGGCCATTGGCTGCAGCCAGCATTTTTGTACTGCTGTCGGCTTACCATTTTGGTGAGACCGACCTGCAAGAGTTTAGCCCTCACCCCTGGCTTAAGCATTTCGCCATTCTTTGCTATGGATTAGCCACCCTTACTGCCCTTCTCTTTGCTCACTACACCGAACTAATTACCCTAATACCCGATATAAACGCTCAGGTCTCCCAATATCGAATCCTTGAATGGTTAAAAGAAAATTACCTGGTTCTCTACTTTTTTTTAATGGGGGTAAGCCTTGTGATCTTACTACAAGAAAAAAATATCGACAGAGGAAAAATCGCTTCTCTTATGATTTTATGCATCCCCCAGTTGCTCATATTTCTTCTTCCCTTTTTGGCGGGATTCACGTACTACTTTGGCATTTGGCACTCCTTGCTCTCTATTGCAACCATCCAGAAAAATACGAATGCGACAGGCTGGTCTCAGATTAGTAAACTTATCAATACGCAAACCGTTTCTTTCGCATTGCTAGCCCTGTTAATTATGGGGCTTTTGTACTGGCTAATTAGCTCTTTTTTTAATTATGACAATCAACTGCTTATCTTTTTTATAGGACTCTCTATCTTGGCTATCCCCCACATGCAACTAATGCATCAACTGCTAACCCGACGCTACCTATAAAAAAGGTCGGCTCCACTAACGGAACCGACCTTGGGATCGTATTCACAAAACAAAAGCCTTTACGACTAGATCTTTCTTTTAAAAATAAACCGGGTAATAAATATGCCCACTCCATCCGCTTTGCCTGCATCACTTTCTACTGCAGAAGTTACGTAGGCCAGCTCCCAGCCCTGTTTAACCAGATTGTTGATCTTTGAGGTTAGTACTGCATCGTTAGAAGCAATATTTTGAAAGTTGATGCCAGTCATACTGTAAAAGTTAAGCAATTTGGTTTCGCTTAGCTCATCAATCTTAACATCGCGACGCTTGACACTACCTTGTTGCGAGTCATTACCACTATTACGCTCGGTGGTCAACTCCTCGGCATTAATCTGTCCATTATTCTCAATTACGCGAGAACGACCCAATCCCATAGGAACGATCGATTCTACCGAAGTAACGATCTTGTACTCGAACTGTGCATGTGCGCGGGTGCCAAATAAGAAGGCAAATCCCATGGCAGCAAAGAAGATTTTATTCATGTTTTGTAGGTTTTGATAGTTAAAGATAGTAAGGACTTCTTTTTTTGGGGCTTCCCTACCCAGTAACGGCTGAATATTAACAATTCGATAGGTCGCAAATTATCCGGAAATTTGTGAGATGTTACCCTCGCAAATCAAACTGGCTGTAGATCTACTGAGTAACAACGATGTCGTATGTATTCCCACAGAGACCGTGTATGGACTCGCGGCCAGCTTGTACAGCGAAAAGGCAATCGACAAGATCTATACGCTAAAGGGGCGTCCCCGTAGCAATCCGCTGATTGTGCACATTGGTAGAAAAGAGGACTTATTTAACCTATGCACTGAGGTGCCTGCGCCCTTGCAACAACTCATTGATCGCTTTTGGCCAGGGCCGCTTACCATTTTGGTAGAAAAATCAGATAAGGTTCCAATTACTGTTACCGCGGGCGAGTCAAGGGTAGGAATTCGCATGCCTAATCACCCGTTAACACTCCAGCTTTTACAAGCCCTTCCCTTTCCATTAGTAGCCCCGAGTGCGAATCCCTACAATGCGATTAGCCCCACTACCGCAAAGCATGTGCAAGATTATTTTGGCACACAGATACCACTTATTTTGGATGGCGGGCCCTGTAAGCAAGGGTTGGAGTCTACCGTTGTAGGAGTAGAAAATGGACAGGCGGTCATTTACCGCCAGGGCATGATCACTGTAGAACAAATAGAGGCGATGATCGGATCCGTTCTCGTAAAGGGCGAGGTCGGCGAAAAACAGGTGGCCCCAGGCATGACCGCAAAACACTACGCCCCCAATACGCCCACGTTACTTTGCGAACACCCCGAAATCTTTGCGGAAGACGCCGAGAATAAGGCTTTTTTGCTGTTCGATAAAAAGTATGCTTCGTTGCCATCCGAACATCAATACTTGCTCAGCGAATCGGGCGATCTCGAAGAAGCGGCACAGCGCTTATACCAATGCTTACACGAAATCGACCACAAATCTTATAAGCAGATTATTTGTGAACGCTTTCCTGATCACGGCATCGGCCGAGCCATCAACGACCGTTTACTGCGGGCCGGCGGTGGTATCGTTACGCAATAATTGCGCCGTTACTACTGCAGCCATCAATTGTATTGTTCCCATCGCAACAAAAAGCACATCAAAAGAATAATAATACGTCAACAAACCGCCTAGCCCAAAGGCCAGACCCGACACGATCTGTGACTGTCCGGACGAAAGACCCCAAGCATAGGTCTCGTGCTCGCGGTGCAGACTAGATGAATAAAGCGAATCCCAAAGCGGTGTACCAATCGCTTCTGCTACCCCTAGTCCGATCTGTAAAAAAAATAACTGAAGAGGATTACTTACAAACAAATAACAAAAGGTCAATGTAGCGTTGAGCGTGTAACCCAACACCATCATTTGTACTTTATAACCGCGCCGGTTAAAGAACTTACCCACTGCAATGTAACAAAACCCCGTGCAAACCAAATACGCAGACCAGGCCCAGGTAAGGTCCAAAATGTCTCCGCCTACTTTCTCCGAAAAGATTGCATATAGAGGCCCCAGCATGCCTTCGCCAAAGTACCAGATGTTGGCCCCCCAGAGAAGGGTCTTGCTTGTTTTGCTTAATCTCACAAAAAAAATTAAAAGTTACTATCATAGACACTAGAAGCAGAAGATAGTTTAACCCTTAAAAAAATGATTACAGCCTGATGGCCTTGCGACAAATAAGGTGGTAACCCTTGCCGCCTCCAGGAATTACGGCCCATACCTCAGTTATCTTAAGACGGTAAGTATTACGCTTTCCGTTTAAAGTAACGTCAATGGTTGCATTAAAATCAAGTTGAGATTGACTGGAGACAGTCATGCTATCTTCTTGGAAACTATGATAGACCAGATAGCCGGTTTCGATGTTTCGGAGTTGCTCCTCTTGCGTTTCTATCCAACCATTGCTATGCCCATACTTCAGATAGTTCGAAGTGCGAAACCGGATCGTCTTAAGGTCGCGTTTTACAAGTGCCTGGTGAAAGTCCAATGAATTACGAACCAGCAAAGCGGACTTGAGATCGAGGCCGGATATAGATTTGGCCTTTTTTCGTTTTCCGAAAATTTGTGTCGGCCATTGAACAGTTGCCTTATTCTTTTGAGGGGTGTTATTGTTGTCGCCTTGCCCCAACGCCTGCGTTGACCTCAAGCCTACAAGTGATAACACGAAGAGGAGCAATAATGACCTCATGGGTGATGATTTAACAAAAAGCCCTGACAAAAGCCAGGGCTTGATTGATTGGTCGGGACGACTAGATTCGAACTAGCGACCCCTTGCACCCCATGCAAGTGCGCTACCGGGCTGCGCTACGTCCCGAACAAGCGAAGCGGGCTTCGCGGGGAGAGCAAAGGTAGGCTATTTTGCCTATTTTTTGAAACGGTCCTAAAGCATTATCTTCGTCTCTTAATGAAGCTCCTCATTAAGCAAGCCAGGATCGTTGACCCTGCCTCACCCCATCACGGTCAAGTCGCTGACCTTCTCATCGAAAACGGCATCCTTACCACCCTCTCAAAAAAAATATCGGTAAAAGCCGATCAAGAAATTGATTACCCCGGTCTTCATGTATCTCCCGGATGGGTCGATTGCTTTGCTCATTTTGCAGACCCCGGCTTTGAGTACAAAGAAACACTCGAGACAGGTGCTGCTGCTGCTGCTGCGGGTGGATTTACCGATGTAATGATCGTTCCTAATACTTCTCCAGCGCTGCACAATAAAGCTTCCGTCGAATATATCTTACACAAGACCCGTACGCTGTCAGTAAATATTCACCCAATTGGAGCCGTAACACGAAACACAGAGGGTAAAGAGTTAGCAGAGATGTACGACATGAAAAACAATGGCGCCATCGCCTTTTCGGATGGCCTCAATTGTATTCAATCGTCGGGGCTATTCATTAAAGCATTACAATACATAAAGGCCTTTGATGGCGTGTTAATACAACTCCCCGACGACAAAAGCATTAACCCGCAAGGACTCATCAATGAAGGCATTCTTTCTACCCAGCTGGGCTTACCCGGCAAGCCTGCGATAGCCGAAGAGTTGATCGTTAGAAGAGATATTGCATTAAATGAATATGCCGAATCAAAACTGCATCTTACCGCCATTTCTACCGCTGGCTCTGCAGCGCAACTCTCGCAAGCGAAAAAAGAAACCAGTGGACTCTCCTGCTCGGCAACCCCGTATCACCTTTTCTTTTGCGAAGAAGACCTAACCGATTATAATACGAACCTCAAAGTCAATCCGCCATTGCGCACAAAAACTGATCGCGAAGCCCTTCGAGAAGCCGTTCGCACAGGTGTTATTGACTGCCTGGCCAGTCATCACTTACCGCACGAAAAAGATGCTAAGGTCGTAGAATTCGAGTACGCGCAACACGGTATGATCGGACTCGAAACCGCCTTTGCTGCACTTCGTACAAGCGTAGAAGATCTTTCGCCGGCACAACTTGTTACATTACTAGCCATCAATCCAAGAAAAATATTTGGCCTTCCCGCTGCCACCATCACCGAAGGTCAATGCGCCTGCCTGACCTTTTTTGACCCCGCCGCCCATTGGACGGTAACGCCCGAAACCCTACGCTCTCGCTCGCATAACTCTCCCTTTATCGGTAAAACCTTGCAAGGAAAAGTAGTAGGCATCTTTAATAAAAACGCACTTACCCTAGCCTGAGATGAAAGTTCATCCTGCTCTTATTGGATTGATCGTTTCCGGATTGATGATCGCGACGCTGCTGGCAGGTTATTACCAAACGATACCAAATGCGGCCACGGCGCAGTTGATCGCCTATGGATTTTATACAGCCGGTATAGTAGCCACTTTACTACTACATGGATCACCCGTAAAAGGATTCGGCGGCAATTTTTCGACCGGCTTTCGATGTTTTATTGTGATTACACTAGTTATGGTCCTTTTTACATACGTCTTTAACGCCCTACATCCAGAGACGGCCCAACAAGCCGCAGCAGCACTCAAAGACTCCCTACGAAAAGCCAATAACAGAACCCCCGACGAAATAGAACGAGACGTTAATTTGTTTCGCGATGGCTTTGCTACCATGGTGGTTTCCCGCACGATTTTCGGATATTTGATGTACGGAGCCATTATGACGGCCATAGGCTCCTTTTTACAAACCCTAAGAAAGCCCTGATGCATCTTTCGATCATTATACCCCTGCTCAACGAAGCTGAGTCACTGCCCGAACTCAGCCAGTGGATCGCAGCTGTTATGCATCGTAATCAGTTTACCTATGAGATTATTTTTATCGACGACGGTAGTACCGACAACTCTTGGGAAGTAATTGAATCGCTACAAAAAGAAAACCCTTGCATTTGCGGCATCAAGTTTCAACGCAATTATGGTAAATCGGCTGCCCTACAAGTGGGTTTTACCCAAGCACGCGGAGAAGTTGTTATTACTATGGATGCAGATCTGCAGGACTCACCCGAAGAGATTCCGGCACTACGCGCAACCCTCTTAAACGACAAACTTGACCTGGTTAGCGGATGGAAAAAAGTGCGTTACGATAACACCCTAACCAAGAATATACCCTCTAAATTCTTTAATGCTGTTACTCGAAGGGTTTCCGGGATTGCTCTACACGATTTTAATTGTGGATTAAAGGCCTATAGAAGACAAGTCGTTAAAAGCATTGAGGTTTATGGTGAGATGCACCGCTATATTCCCGTGTTGGCAAAATGGGCCGGCTTTAGAAGAATTGGCGAAAAGGTAGTAGAGCACCGCCCCCGTAAACATGGTTACTCAAAGTTTGGATGGGATCGTTTCGTTAACGGTTTTCTAGATCTCCTTTCCATAACTTTTGTAGGTCGTTTCTCTAAACGTCCAATGCATTTTTTTGGATTGTGGGGATTAATTTGCTTTATGGCTGGCCTTGCTATGGCCCTCTATCTGGTAGCAGGTAAATTATTGGACAGCGATTTTGCATTAACGAATCGGCCTGTTTTTTTCTTTGCTCTCACTTCTTTAGTAGTAGGAATGCAACTCTTTTTAGCCGGTTATTTAGCCGAGCTGATCGCTCGCAATGCGCCCGGACGTAACCACTACCTGATCGAAACACAAATCGGCTTATAATGTCGAAGGTCGTCATCATAGGACCTGCACATCCCCTGCGGGAAGGTGGGATTGTAAGTTTTAATCACCGGCTAGCACTTGCCTTTCTACAGGCCGGTCATGATTGCGAGATATGGTCTTTCTCGCTGCAGTATCCATCGTTTCTTTTTCCGGGCAGTTCTCAGTATTCAAAAGAGCCTGCCCCCATTGGAATTCGGATTAAGAGCGCCATTAATTCCATTAACCCAATCAACTGGCTGTTGGTCGGAAAAAAAATAAAAGACCTTCGACCCGATCTGATTGTGGTGCGGTTTTGGCTTCCCCTAATGGGACCCTCACTCGGCACTATCTTGTCTATTGTTAAAAAAAATAAACATACCCGAATTGTTTGCCTTGCCGATAATATTATACCGCACGAAAAAAGGCCCGGCGATGCACTATTTACTCGCTACTTCTTACACCAGTGTCATGGCTTTATAACCATGAGCGACCAAGTGAGCCAAGACCTGCTTCGCTTTGAAAAAAACAAGCCTTATCTCCAAGTAGCGCATCCACTCTACGATCATTTTGGAGCAACGATTAGTCAACAAGAGGCCCGCTCTAAACTGAGCCTGCATTCATTGGACAAAATTGTTTTGTTCTTTGGATTTATTCGACCCTACAAAGGACTTGATCTGCTGCTGCAGGCCATGGCCGATGAACGCATAGCCCAACAAGGCATTAAATTACTGATCGCAGGTGAATACTACGAAGATTCCCAACCCTATCTTGCTCTCATAGATCGGTTACAACTTGGCGAGCGCGTTATTTGCCATACCCATTTTATTGCTGATAAAGACGTACGCTATTACCTCTGTGCTGCCGACGTAATAGTACAGCCCTACAAACAAGCCACGCAAAGTGGCGTAACGCCCTTGGCCTATCACTTTGAAAAACCCATGATCGTGACCCGCGTGGGAGGGCTAGCTGATGCGGTGCCTCACGAGCGCGCCGGTCTGGTGTGCGAACCCGATAGCCGGGCAATAGCCGATGCTATCTTGCGTTTCTATCAAATGGGGGCTGTCCATTTCTCAGAGGGCATTAAAGAACAAAAAAATAAACTAAGCTGGAACTCGCTGGTACGTTCTATAGAAGAGCTCGCTGAACTAAACACATCTCATGGAAGTTAGATCTTATTGGATCGAACCGCGTTACACATTGCTGCTGGCTAGCCTGCTGTGCCTGCTCTCCTTTTCGGTAAGAGCGCAAACACGCATCTTTTCTAATCGACTGGGCCCGGTGGAACAGCAGATGTTACTAGCAAAAGAAGATTCGCTAAAAGAATATGCCGAATACCTGATTACAGACAGTTTACCCGAGGATCGAATGATAGCTGATAGCATTTTTACCAAAACACTGGTTAGGGCGCTTCGTATCAATCATTCTTTCTGGTTTAGCTTTGATTCGGTTAAAGGAATTTCATGTCGTTATGCGCCCGACTCTACCTTTCGAATCATTACTTGGAACATACAATTCGACGATTATTACTGTCGGCAAAAAGGAGCCATACAGCGCCGAACAGAGAATGGCTCTTTATCCCTTTACCCCCTAAGGGATGTATCTGAATTTACCGATCATCCCGAGGACTCGCTGCGTACTTCCAATCAGTGGATCGGAGCGCTCTACTACAACATTATTTTAACTCGCTATCAGGATAAAAATTTTTATACTCTCTTTGGATTCGATCCCAACAATGCCAGAAGCAATATTAAATGGATGGATGTGCTACAATTTAACAATAAAGGAGAGCCGGTGTTTGGCGGCCCATTCTTTAGCTATGAAAAAGACAGCATTCCCACCCCACCCCGTCACCGAGTAGCGTTAGAGTTTAAAAAGGGAGCGCGGGTACTATTGGATTACGTGGCGGAGCTGGACATGATCTTGGTTGATCACCTTATTTCGGAAAACAACGATCCCGATAGCAAGTTTACCTATATCCCCGACGGCGATCAAGAGGGATTCAAATGGACAAACGGAAAGTGGGTGCACATCAATAAGGTATTCACCTTACAGTTGCAAGATGGACAAGCCCCTCGAGAGCAGCCCTTGTTCGACAAACCAAAGCCACCTGCAAAGTTACCGAACCAACAAACTGGTAAAGGGAAAGGTTAATAATGCTACATGCCACCCACTATAAAGTGTCACGGCAATAAAGTGAGGACTACTCGTCTAATTTGAGTACCGCCAAAAAGGCTTCTTGCGGAACTTCTACATTACCGATCTGACGCATTCTTTTTTTACCCTCTTTCTGCTTTTCGAGAAGTTTACGCTTACGACTAATATCCCCGCCATAACATTTAGCAGTTACATCTTTTCGCATAGCCGAGATATTCTCGCGGGCCACCACTTTAGCTCCAATAGCAGCCTGAATGGCGATCTGAAACTGTTGACGAGGCAATAGCTCCTTTAGTTTTTCGCAGAGTTTACGTCCAAATTCCTGGGCGCGACTACGGTGAATTAATGCAGAAAGAGCATCAACTTTATCTCCGTTTAATAAAATATCCATCTTTGCGATATCGCTTTCTCGGTAACCGATGGGATGGTAATCGAAAGAGGCATAACCGCGCGTTTGCGATTTGAGCTTATCGTAAAAATCAAATACGATCTCAGTGAGGGGCATCTCGAAGATCAACTCTACGCGCGTGGGGGTCAGGTAGCTCTGATTGATCAAAATACCGCGCTTCCCCAAGCAAAGTGTCATGATATTCCCTATATAGTCTGGCTTGGTAATAATCTGTGCTTTGATAAAGGGCTCATCAATATGATCGGTTTTGACTGGATCGGGAAACTCAGTAGGATTATTTACGATCACTATCTCGCCCTTGGTTGTAGTAGCAATAAAACTTACGTTGGGCACCGTGGTAATCACCGTCTGGTTAAACTCCCTTTCGAGTCGCTCCTGAATGATTTCCATGTGGAGCATCCCTAAAAAGCCGCAGCGAAAGCCAAAGCCCAGAGCCTGCGAAGTCTCTAGCTCGAATGTAAGTGAGGCATCGTTGAGCTGCAACTTATCCATACAATCCCTGAGTTCTTCGAACTCATCGGTGTTGACGGGGAATATACCGGCAAATACCATGGGTTTAACCTCCTCGAAACCTTTGATCTGCTCCGGATGGGGATTGCTAGCTACGGTGATGGTATCACCGACCTTGACCTCCTTGGCATTCTTAATACCGGTGATAATATAACCCACATCGCCGGTAGAGACCTGGTCCTTTTCGGTCATCTTGAGCTTAAGGATTCCGACCTCATCGGCCCCATATTCCTGACCGGTGGAAACAAATTTTACTTTATCCCCTTTTTTAATACTCCCGTTCATAATGCGGTAGTAAACGATAATACCGCGAAAAGAATTGAATACCGAATCAAAGATCAGGGCTTGCAAGGGAGCATCGGGGTTTCCCTTTGGACAGGGTATTCGCTCCACTATGGCCTCGAGCACTTTATCTACCCCAAGTCCGGTCCGACCACTAGCGTGCAAAATGTCTTCACGTTTGCAGCCAATCAAATCAACAATTTGATCTTCTACCTCTTCGATCATAGCCCCGTCCATATCGATCTTGTTAATGACAGGTATAATCTCTAAATTATTTTCAATTGCGAGATATAAATTACTGATTGTCTGAGCTTGTATACCCTGCGTAGCATCGACCAAAAGAAGACAACCCTCGCAGGCAGCAAGGGCCCTACTTACTTCGTAACTAAAGTCTACGTGGCCAGGTGTGTCGATCAGATTCAAGATATAATCTTGCCCATTGGCAGGCCTATAATTGATCTGAATGGCATGGCTTTTTATGGTGATTCCCTTTTCGCGCTCCAGGTCCATATCGTCGAGCACTTGGTCCATCATGTCGCGCTCGCTAATCGTATTAGTGGCTTGCAGGAGTCGGTCTGCCAAGGTAGACTTACCGTGATCAATATGCGCGATGATGCAAAAATTCCTGATATTCTTCATAGAGGGATCCCCTTCGTTTTCGGCACCGCAAAGGTAGGCCTTTTACGCCGATCAGGAGGCGGATCTTTGTTTGATCTGGTTCCAGATGGCGTCCATCTCTGGTAGGGTCATATCACTAAGAGAGCGGCCAGCCAGGGCTGCCTCTTTCTCTAAAAGGGTAAAGCGATGAATAAACTTCTTATTGGTGCGCTCCAGAGCTGTTTCGGGGTCAATCTTTAAAAAACGAGCGTAGTTGATTAACGAAAAGACCAGATCGCCAAACTCCTCTTCTATCTTTTCCTGACGGCCCTCCTTGTCGGGTAACGCGATTGCCTCTTTTAACTCACCGAGCTCCTCTTGGACTTTATCCCACACTTGTTCTCGGTGATCCCACTCAAAACCCACTTGTTTGGCTTTTTCCTGCAATCGAAGCGCCTTGATAGTGGCCGGCAATGAACGAGGTACGCCTTGCAAAACAGACGTCTTACCCTCCTTTAACTTTAACTGCTCCCAATTTCGTTTGACATCCTCCTCGCTATTGACGACTACATCACCATAAATATGAGGATGACGATGCACCAGCTTGTTGCAGATACCCTCTATTACGTCGTTGAGTTCAAACTGCGCTTTTTCGGAACCTATCTTGGAATAGAATACGATATGAAGTAAGAGATCTCCCAACTCCTCTTTAATAAGAGAAAAATTTCCCTCTGTAATAGCATCCGCCAATTCGAAGGTCTCTTCAATTGTCAACGACCGCAGCGACTCAATAGTTTGCTTTTTATCCCATGGACATTTTTCTCGGAGTTCGTCCATGATGGAAACTAATCGCTCAAAGGATGACTGGTAATTATTTATAGACATACTTAAAGGTAAATACAAAAATCATCAGATGCGTGACAATCATCATTGAATCCCTTACGACACGAGGGTAGCTTGCCATATAATATCAATAGTGCTATGATCAATTGGTGTAGAATGAGAAAACAAGATCTAATTGCATGTATGCTGCTGTGTGTCGGTGCCATAGGGTGCCAGAAGGAGACCACCTACACCACAGCAGAAGATAAACTGGCTAATAAAGTATGGCACCTAGAGAAAAAGACAGTTGGGCAGCAAGTATTTACCTACAGGGGTGTTTCTACATTTTCGTTTCGCCTTACTAGCAGCAATCAAAGCTACGGTGATTCTGATGGCATTGCCGGCTCTTACTCAATTACAGAACAACCCTCACTGATCGCACTGAATATCACTGCAGGTAACCGACAAATCGAAGCATATAAAATTACGCTACTCGAAAAGGAGTATGCCATTTTAGAACACACAAAAAATAATGTGCTGAACACCTTCTACTTCGCAACAAGACGATGAAAAATAATCAATATCCTATCCTCTTTTTACTACTAGCAGTATTAACCTACACTGGAATGGCGCAATCTCGACTCTTTTTTTCTATGAGCGTCGTGGACCGGCCAGACCACGAAACCAAAATTTCCAGTTATGTAACTACACTAGACAAAAATGTAGCCTGCCTTCAGTTAGTGAGTGGTATCTATGCTTATTATGGTATTACCGGAAATAAACTTTTTACGCTAAACTGCCCCACGGGACCAGTTCTAGTACGACCTGAAATAAAATTATTTCCTAATCCAGCAATCAACTATATCCGAGCGCAGAGTACTCAACTGCTAACTGATCATCCCAGTCTACTATTTAGAATTATTGACGCCTCCGGTAGAACAATCATGCAACAAACGGTGAGCAATAACCAATTGTACGCAGGACAAAGCCTCTTTGTAGGAATGCTTGCTTCCGGAAGCTACTTCCTAAAAATAGAAGGCGCCTCCCTCAAACAGATTATTCCTTTTATAAAAGTCAACTAATTGTGAGATCCTACACACTACACACGCTACTCGTAATAACGATGCTAGTCATTACTAGCCTTATACAGGCTCAACAACCTGGCATTAACATTGAGGCTATAGCAAAAGACAGAGACAACAACCCTGCCAAAGACCGACGCATATATGTACGAATAGACCTTGTAGCGGCCAATGCCACCAACTCCCCCGTTTTTTCAGAAGAGCATGTAACACGTACTAACGAGGCAGGCATCTTTCAGGTATCGGTAGGTAAAGGCACACGAGCAGGAGGCACGTACAATAGCATTTTAGATATTCCCTGGCGTAATTTGAATTACCTCGTAAGAATCCGTGTGGCTATAGAACCGGTCGTTAATGTGATTAATTGGAATTATCAAAACGAATGGATTGATCTGGGTACGACTCCCTTTGGAATTGTCCCCTATGCAGGAGCAGCCTTAACGGCCGATAACGTAGCGCAGAGCGCCGCTGTGATAAGCCTAAGTGGCGGAACGACCGGCTTAACTCCCTCAACCCCAAGCAATGGCAACGTAATATTGGGAGGAGTGCTAAACATTGCCAACGGGGGAACGGGCTCCGCTATAAAAAATTTCGTAGATCTGAGCACGGCACAAACTATTGGAGGAACAAAAACCTTTCAGCAAATAGTAAATGCAACGAGTGGAATCAGTGTACAAAACTCGATTTCGTTAACGGGTCCTGGCAGCGCAATAGCACTAAATGGAAATAGTGGCAGCCCAGGAGATATCCTTGTATCACAGGGAGCCGGAGCCACCCCTATTTGGATAAATCCCCGACAAATTAGCACCATCAAATCAAAGAACAGAAGCACACTGCTCGCTAATGCAGAACTATATGAGATAACAGTAACAGGCCTTGACGTCGATGATGGCATATCGGTAGTGCTCGAGGCTAGCACTACCCCGAATCCTATTCCAAGCTATTATATCGTAAGAGATATCATAAACAATAAGATCAGAGTTCATTTTACGGCTCCCTTCAACGGATATGTGACTTGGGTCATTGCCGAATAAATAGCGCGCTATTTTTTAACTCAAAACCATATAAACAAACATCCATGAAACAAAACAGAATCGTGGCAGCAACAGTACTGCTACTATCAGGAATGAGCTTTAATGCCATGGCCCAGTCTCCCAACATCCAAAAAGAACTACGGTTGGTCAATCCAACTAACGGTAGCGGGTTCGTTGGCCTAAAAGCAGCTCCAGGTACTGCCACCTACACACTGACCTTTCCAACAGCGGCTCCAACTGCTAACCAGGTATTGACTGTTTCTAACATCAGTGGCGGATCGGTGAGCTTAACCTGGAACTCACCAGATGCAACCGGATGGTCTCTTACCGGTAATGCGGGCACTAGCTCTTCTTCTTTTTTAGGAACCCTCGACGCACAACCTCTCGTATTCAAAACAGATAACAATACGAGGATGACTATTGGCGCAACCGGTTCCATCAGCATGAACTCACTCGCTGGTGCCACAGGAACCGCCTCGTTGACCACCAACGAAGGCGTAATTATCGCTGACGGCAATGGCTTGCTGTCAAAATCCAGCTACTCCTCAATGGTTGCAGCTGGTCTGCTCGCTAGCACAGGCGGTGTAACCGTGGGCGGTCCTTTAACTATTAACGGTTTATTTTCTGCTACCAATGGTGGCACTATCTCAGGAACCTTGAATCTGAGTGGCAATAGTCCGCTACAATTAAATGGATCTGCTGGAAACGCTGGAGAAATTCTTCAATCAAATGGTACCGGCGCAGCCCCCACCTGGAGTAATGCTTATGTTAAAGGAAGAGGCCTGGTAAGCGTAAGCGGCAACGAATCGATACAAGTAACAGCAACCATCGATACTGATGACGCAATCAATGTAACTCTCGAGGGAACCGGCGCAGATATGCCCATCCCCTCTTACTATGTGGCTAGAACCCCCGGCACCGGATTCACCATCTATTTCTCGGCTCCATTTACCGGCAGCTGCAACTGGAGTATCATCAACCAATAATAAAACGATGCAAACCAACATCAACTTTGTCGTTGTGTTTTTCCTGCTGGCCTCCTTGATGGGGTCAGCAGGTTTTCTTCCAACACCATTATACGGGCAGACCATTCGACCCAACACACAAAAAGAAATAAGAGTCTTTGATCCGGCCAATCCTGCCAACGGAAATGTAGGCATTCGTGCTGCAAATGGGACGTCTGGATACACAATGATTCTTCCTGCCACCACTCCTGGCGCCAACCAGGTTCTTGGCGTAAGTGGCATCAATGCCGGAGTAGCCTCACTCAATTGGACTACACTATTAACAACAAGTATTGGAACTGGAGCCAGCGGACAGGTAGCCTACTGGACTAGCACCAGTGCTCAATCGGGCAGCAATAATTTATTTTGGAATGCAGCCAGTGCCCGTTTAGGAATTGGGACGAACATCCCAAGTGGCAAGCTAAGCATTGAGGAGTCTACCAATAACGACCTAGAAGTAACTGCAACGGCCAGAGGAGCTAATAACAGAACTACCCAATTAACTTTTGGAGTTAGAAATACAAATTCGAGTACTATTGGCGGATCCATTGGCAGCGATGGAAAACGAGACGGCGGGTTGATTTTGAATGGAAATACAGATCCATTTGGCACAGCGCCAGCCCAGGTATATCTAAGCGCCGCTGGCGAACTATACGTTAATCCGGAGTTTAACGCTGGTGGCAGTTTAACAGACTACGGAAACTTCAGACTACAGGTAATTGGAGACATCTATGCCGCATCGGCAAGGTTCAACAATGTATTAAGTGGCGCATCCGCAAGACCGCTAAGTTTGACCAGCAATGGAACCCTGACTGGTTCTACATCAGATCAGCGACTGAAAAAAAATATAGTTACCATTCCGCAAGCACTGGAAAAAGTCCTGGCCCTTCGTGGTGTCACCTTCAATTGGAAAGATAGTTCCGATCCCAAAAAAATGATGGGTATGATCGCGCAGGAGGTAAAACAAGTGGTACCGGAGCTCGTTTTTCAAAATGAAAGCGATGGCTATTATGGGATAAACTACGGAGAAACAACTGGCCTACTGGTGGAGGCCATCAAAGAGCAGCAAAAGATGATACAAGAGATTACAAAAGCAGTGGCCAAGCAAGGCCAAGAGGTCTTATTGCTGCTAAAAGAATTAAACAGTCTCAAACAACAACTAAAAATTAAATAATACTGCACTATGAAAAAAATGTTCATACCGATCGTAATAGTAGCATTGATTTTTCTATGCGCTTTTACCTCCGAAAAAATGTATGTCTTTCGCTTTAAAGAGACCCAGATCAACTATCATTGGCAAAACCTGGAAGCCATAAAGATATTAATGGACCAAAGCAGCCTACCTCACATTCAGGTCAAGCAGGCGGTGGCGGCTATTGACTCCCTACAAAA
>CANGYW010000040.1 GCA_947458335.1 Chitinophagaceae bacterium
GAAAGCACGAACCGAGGGTTTCATACTGCTAAGTTAGGGGCTGTTTTTGTTTAGAAAGTTTTTATACGATCCTAAATCTTTGCGTTGGTTGAGCCGCTCCAAATTGTCAACAGATATGATCATCCAGAAAAATTGCGAAACCTCTAACCAGGGTGCAATATCGGTGCGTGTCTTTTGCTGGGCTCTTTCTTTATATAGGTTAGCTAAGGCCGCATCGTTAAAGGAGGTCACTTGTAAGAATCGTATTGTATCAGTAAAAGATTGTAGGGTGGTGATTAGTGCGTTGACTGTAAAGTTTTCGCGATTGAACCGGATCAGTGCGTTTTTTGTCTCATTGACCAATGCGGGATCTACTTTGGTTAGTACTAGCACGGCCAGGTGTGGGGCCTGGTCATTTTTTATAAAGTCGACGGGGCTATTATTGCTTCCAACCGAAGGGGGTGTGTTTATTATGGATGCACTTGTTGCTGTGGCAGGTGCCTCTGCGCGCTGGGTAGGCAGCTGTAAAGAAGCCTCTATGCTGGCCCGATTACCCAGCGCCTCCAAAAGGGCAAGTGCCTTGTTTTTTAAAGGATGATCTGGGAACTGCGTGCTGAGCTGATTGAGTATTCTGGTAGCGGTAGAATCTTGTCGCTGTTGAATGTAATAGATGGATTCTATATATAATAGTTGCGGTGTCCAATAGCCGGCTCCGTATATGCTATCCGCAATTTTTTTCTGTGCAATTGCCGCATGATAATCTTCTTGCGTAAATAGCAGGTAGATGCGTTGGTAGATGCTGTCAGCTGTAGTGGAATACGTATTCGGTAATTGCTTTTGGCCGGTAAGGGAGCGTGTTAGCGGGTCTTCCGGAAACTCCTTTTGTAATAACTCTTTTAGTTGGGTGGCCCGTGTTAGATCGCCTTGTTTTTGGTAACACCTATATAGGTTTATGTATAATTCTTGTCGGGGACGAAAGGCGGTATCACTGTTCATTAAACGTTCTAGCAAAGGGATACCTCGCGAGCAATCTTCCATATCCTGTATAAGGATCTTACCGGCGTTATAAAGCGCCATACTAATAGAATCGCGCGATAGTCGCTGCTGTTCGGGCGATAGGGGAAGTTGATTGTAAATAGATTCAATGTCTGTTGGAGCGCCTGCTGACTTATTGGCTCCGGCAGTAGAGTCAAGCCCACTTACTGCGACGACACTGTTCATCATAGCCTGCAATGCGGCCAGCCGACGCCAATTATCGCTATTGGGTCGATTGCCCCAGCGATTTTTAAATTCGGTTTGACCACGACTGCGACTGGTGGTGTTATAGAAGTACCACTCACCCTTTGCATCGCCCGGTATAAAAAGGGCGTTAGTAGCCACAGGTTGCAGCGGATTATTGGCGCGTAGGGCGGCACCGGGATCTTCAGTAACACCTTGCTGTCTTTTAATTTCTCTAAGTTGTCTTCGGGCCCACTCCCTTCGCTCTTCTTCAGAAAGCGCTGCTATTCGCCAAAGACTGTCTTGTCGTTGTAAGACATCCATATGGGGTATTAGCCGTTGCAGCGCTTTTTTTCGTTGCTCAATTAGGTTGATATCTACTAGGCTGCTGTCTTTTACTCGTAAGCTATCATAAAAACGGGACGCCTCTCTGTATTGGCCATTAGTATAAGCAATCTCGGCAAGTTGTAAAAACGCCTTACTGCGCTGCAGTGGACTGTTGCTAGATGCCTCGGTGCTGCTCAATAGCGATCGAATGGCACGCGATGTATTGCCGCCTGTTAAATCCATTTGAGCGGCCATATAGTAAATGATATCCCGATAGGCCTCATATTTGTCTTGCGAGGCCATCTTTAGTAGCTCGTTTACATTTTTGTCGATGTTGGCCGACATAGTTTGTCGGTGATTTCGAATGGCGCCGAGACGAGCATAGATCTCGAGCACCAAATCGGTAGTGTGAGGGATAACCTTTTGATAATATCGATGCGCCTCTTCGCTTCGGCCTGCCTTTTCGTAAAGTTGAGCGATCAGGTATTCCCAGCGTGCTCTTTCTTGGGTAGTAGCTGCTTCTGGGAGCGCACGCGACAGATGAATGGCTGCACTATCCCAATTCTCTAGCTTGTAGAATTGAAGTGCCATCACTTCTTCTAAGGCCGGTTGCAGGCGTTCTGGAAAGGCTGGATCTTTCTTTAATACGTCGATCAACGAAGATGCCTCTGCATATTCGTCTTGCGCAAGATGATTGCGAATCTGCCAGATAAAAGCATCATTGCGGCTGGGCGGTGTTGTAAAAAAGTTCTTGACAGGATTTTTTTTCTCTTCGCTGGCAATACTGTTCGACTTATTTCCATCGCGTCCACTTCCAATTACTTTATAATAGCCGTCCTTTTCACGCGGCGCAAACGAGTAGTTGATAAATTGAAATAACAGATAGGCCGAATCGAACTTTTGTTGAAAGTAGTATGCAGCCCCCCAAAGCAAGTAAAGATTATCGACCCAGTCGTTGCGTAGATCATGAAGGGCAATGCCCGAAGAGGCTTTTTGTATAACCGAATCGAGGTGGATAGAATCAGCTTGAATCGTCTTAGGCGAATAATTATAGAACGATATCAGTTTGCTATAATCGTCTTTGTGAGCAGCCTTGGCCCGGTCTATTACCTCATTGAGTTTTCGCGAGGCATTGTAGGTAAAGTTGTAGTGGGTGACCGTATTTTGAATCAGCCGGGGAACCGAACGTAATTTGCCTTCGGAGGTTTTTTCGGAGCGTAATACCCGCTCCTCATATTCTTTGGGTTTGGGAATGTTGATCTTAAAGCCGGTCTGACCCAGTAGGGCAGGGCTTTGAAGCAACAGCAGCAGCCAGGCCGACCCAGCGATTCTCCATCTGGTTAGAGGTTGCATATTCTCTTGCAATCTAGTTTCTTATTAACTGAAATTCAAATATTTTAGTATTTGAAACCCTTTATTTTTTGTGGGTATTTTTAGAACAGGGTTCCCGCTTTTTTGCGGGCGGGCCCTTACCTTTAGTCGGAACTGAGCTTATGGCCAAATTAGAACTAAGATCGGGATTAAAAAGGCTTCAAAATCGTTACCGCCTAGTGGTAATGAATGACGATACCTACGAGGAGGTCGTTACGTTTCGTCTTTCTCGACTTAGTGTTTATGTGACTATGAGCATGATCTTTGTTGTATTGGTGGGTCTAACTACTGCATTGATCATTTTTACACCACTCAAGTACTACATACCGGGTGCAGGCACCGATTATCAATCGGTGACCGCCTTAAAGCGGTTGCAGTACCGAATCGATTCATTAGAGAAACAAGATGCCATTAAGCACCAGTATCTTTTGGGTATACAGCAAGCCCTGGCCGGAAGAGGTGCTTCGGAACTTGATACAACACTGCTACGTATACCCGAGGCAGAAATAAGCAACGATTAAATTAATGTAACGCTATATGTTTACCAACAAACCAAAAACAGACATGCAAACCAATGCAACCTTGCCCGCCGGTAATGCCACACTCATCAGTGCAGGCACTGTACTTAAGGGAGATATCTCCAGTAGTGGAGATCTGAGAATTGACGGCACCGTAATTGGAAACGTAAAGACCTCTGCCAAGGTGATAATCGGAAACTCTGGCGTGGTCGAAGGTGACGTAACAGGTGGCCAAGCCGATATTACCGGTAAGGTTAACGGCAATATCAGAGCCAGCGAGTTGTTACAACTGCGCGGGGAGTGTATGGTCTCTGGCAATCTCTATGCAGGCAAACTGCAAGTGGAGCCCACGGCCACCTTCAACGGACAGTGTCATATGGGCGCCAACGTGGTGGAGATGGGCAGCACCGAGCAAGCCACAACGGCTACCGCTACCTGGGGTTCTGTGTAGAAAAATGATCCTGTTATGAGCGTTCGCTCCAAGCCCTCTTCGACTCAATCGAAGCGTGACCTTTTGCGATATGCCGGACTGGCCACGCAGCTTTTGGTTTATTTATCGCTCGCTGTGTTCGGAGGTCTTAAGGCAGATCGTGGGTTAAATTGTTTTCCATTGCTGACGGCCTTATTGCCACTAATAGTGCTGGGGGCTGTATTCTATAAATTATTCAAGGAGACAGGTTCTGCCAAATGATAGTTATGACCGCAAAGAAAGCCGAGAAGTATTTTGCCCTAATCTGTTTGGTCGCATCATTGGTTCTGTTGGCGCTCAGTCAGTATGGCTTAGTCGGAGGGTCGGCGCTTAAGGTGATGGCTATTTCGAATTTATTACTTTACGGGCTAACCCTTTTTCTATTCAGATATACGTATATAAGTTTCTCCGATCCTAACCCAAACGTATCGATCCGTGCTATCATGAGTGGCATGATGATCAAATTTTTTGTATTGGCGGTAGCGGCGCTGCTCTATATCCTTTACATGCGAAAAGAGGTGAGCGTACCGGTTTTAGCCGTAACGGCTGTGTTGTATGTGCTATACACGGTGGCAGAGGTAAGGGCTCTGCTGCTCTTGCTTAAGACTGCAGACCATGCCTAGAAAAGAAGTGCCGGTCGGCTATCTCTCTCGCTATTTGCCTGCCGGGGCTGAGCGGTTGGTATTGCACTATATAGAACATCACCGGGTGCATTTGACCATCACGCGTAAGCGGAATACATTACTGGGAGATTACCGTCATCCCGTTGCTGGTCGCTCGCACCGCATTAGTGTCAACGGTAATTTGAACCCTTATGCTTTTTTAATCACCTTGCTACACGAGTTAGCGCATTTGATAACCTTTGAGCAATTTGGATCGCGGGTAGCTGCTCATGGTGTTGAATGGAAACAGTGCTATGGAAAATTACTTTCCGAGTTGCTCGCTCAGGTCCAATTGCCCGAAGAGCTGCAAACAGAGTTACAAAGGTCGTTAAAGAATCCTGCGGCTAGCAGCTGTGCCGAGGAAGCGCTAATGCGGGTGCTAAAAAAATTTGATGTGCCACAGCCCGGAAGTTGTTTACTCGAGCAGTTACAGCAGGGAGATTCGTTTCGTATTTCCGACGGAAGAGTATTTATAAAGGGAGAAAAGCTGCGCAAGCGATACAAGTGTATTGATGCCAGTAGCGGGGCCATCTATCTTTTTTCTCCCATCTACGAAGTAGAGCGTTGGGGCACAAAAGAATCCACTTAGCAAGCTATCTAAGAGGGAGCGCTATTTAATGAGTAGGCAATGCGGCAAGTAATCCGTTTAGGCTACCGCCTTTTTAACTAAGTCGGCCGCTTCGCTGAGCAATATGGCCGACTGGACCTTTAGCCCGCTTTCGTCAATCAGTTTTTTGGCTTCTGTAGCATTTGTGCCTTGCAGTCGTACAATGATAGGTATATTGATGTTGCCCAAATTTTTATATGCATCGATTACGCCTTGTGCAACGCGGTCGCAGCGAACGATACCCCCAAAAATATTGATGAGAATGGCTTTTACAGCTGGGTCTTTTAAGATGATCTTAAAACCGGCCTCTACGGTTTGTGCATTGGCTGTTCCACCTACATCCAAAAAGTTCGCGGGCTCTCCGCCACTTAGCTTGATCATATCCATAGTGGCCATAGCTAGCCCTGCTCCATTGACCATGCAGCCCACATTGCCATCTAGTTTTACAAAATTCAAATTATATTCTCCTGCCTCTACTTCTGTTGGGTCTTCTTCGGTTACATCACGCAGGGCGGCTAGGTCGGGGTGGCGGGTAAGGGCGTTGTCATCCAAATTCATTTTACAATCCACGGCCAAGATCTTGTCATCGGCTGCCTTAAACAAGGGATTGATCTCTAGCATGGAACAATCCAACCCAACGTAAGCATTATAAAGATTGGTTACGAATTTTACGGCGTTTTTAAAGGCATCTCCACTCAGTCCTAAATTAAAGGCAATCTTTCTTGCCTGAAAACCTTGTAGTCCGCCACCGGGATGCACCCACTCCTTAAAGATTTTCTCGGGTGTGTTGTGGGCAACCTCTTCTATATTCATGCCGCCTTCGGTACTATACATGATAACGTTTTGCCCTTTGCTTCTGTCAAGAAGTATCGAAAGATAAAATTCCTTTCTCTCGGAGGGGCCATCGTAGTACATGTCTTGGGCCACCAGTACTTTGTTGACGGTTTTTCCAGCTGGTCCGGTTTGCAGTGTTACAAGGGTGCCGCCCAATATCTTTTCGGCATAATCGGTAATATCTGCTTCTGTCTTGCCCACTTTTACTCCGTTGATACCGGTCTCTTTTACGGTGCCTTTTCCTCTTCCTCCGGCATGTATCTGCGCCTTAATTACTGCAAAGGGACTGCCGGAACTAGCCTTGATCTTCTCGTAGGCCGCTTTGGCATCGGCTACCGTAGAGCAAGCAATGCCCTCTTGAACGGGAACATTATATTTTTTAAGTAATTCCTTTGCTTGGTATTCGTGCAGATTCATTGGAGAAAAATTTTCGCAAAGATAAGGCAAATCGCTTGTTGTGAAATTTGATGGCAAGGCCCTATTTTCGGATATGATCCGTCTGTTGCTGTGTTGTTGTTTTCTTGGAATGGGGGCTTGCCGGCCGACTCTTATGCTATCGTTATCCACTAGCGATGCCTCTGAGGGTGGCTCTGCTTTTTATCAAAGGGCCGCTGCCATGGGTTGGTCGGCACGCGATTCGTTTATTTTGCAACAAGTACAGGTAGGAAATATTCCTTCTTTTCTACGGCGGTTGGTTCCGGTGCGTGTAAAAATACCCTCCGGGCGCCGATTGCTAACGGTTACTTTTTTTGTGTCTCCCGATTATTTAAGTGTGGGTAACAACCAAGACTGGGCCCGCGTAAGTCTTACGGCAAAAGGGGCCGCCAAAGCTCTGTCGATGCTCAATTGTTTTGCACCCACTCCGCGGCTGGTCGACCTTATTTACCGGCAAGCCAATGTCAAGTTGTCGCCGGTTCCACTTTTTGCTCATCGTGACAGCACGCCCATTATGTGGCATCACCATCTTATTATAGAGGGGCAGCGAAAACAGCAAAAAGGGTTGATTGCCGGCATAAAAAAGGATATCGTTTTTGTCAACCCAAAGGGAGACTCCGCATTGGCTAATCGGGTGGGGATCTACGGGTGGCACAAGGCCGATGCAATGCCCATTCAGCCCTTTTATCAGGGACATGTGTGGTGGTATACCGATTATAGTCATGGGCTTCGCATGGTATCTAAGCAGATAAAAGTTGGTCGTAAGTGGACCACGATCGACGAATTACTTCAAGACAGTACCTTGCGTGCGAGTTTGTTTTAACGTTCCCTTTCGTTTGTAGCCGTTAAATTTGTGGCGCCTCCAAAACACTGCCTGTCGTTTTGTTATTGCTCAGAACATATTTGCTCCTCCTGCTTTGCCTGACGGCTTTGCAAGTGGGGGCGCAAGATCCCCGGGCTCAACCGTTGCCTACCCGAGGGGGTATGCCCATCAATATGGGAGGGATGGGGAGTAATCGTCAGGGAATGGGGAATCTTCTTAACGGAGAGGGGGCCGATAGTTTAAAGCGCCGTGACAAGAACGAAGATTCCATTACGATCTTTTATCGGTTGCTTGACCGGTGGGGGCCATTTACGCTCGATTCCTCTGTCTCCGATTTTACCAGGCGTTTTCCTATTAAAGCCTCTACCATACATCTTGGTAACCTGGGCAGTGCTTCCCGTTCTTTGCTATTTTCTGCTCCTGGTCAGATCGGATTAGACCCCGGCTTTCATGCTTACGACCTTTATAAGTGGAACGAAGAGGACGTTCGTTTTTTTCAGACAACCCGGCCATACTCCGAAATCAATTATCAGTTGGGTAGTAGAGTAGAGCAACTAATCAGTTTGTTACATACTCAAAATATCAAACCCAACTGGAATTTTATGTTTCAGTATCGGCTGGTCAATTCGCCGGGTATCTTTCAACACCAGCGAAGCAATCATAACAATTATTTGTTTAGCAGTCGCTACCAGTCTAACAATCTTCGTTATCACGTCTGGATGTATATACTGGGAAACCGCTTACAATCGGAAGAGAATGGCGGCATTATCGATACAACCCAAATTCTTGACGATCCTATTTACAACGACAGGTTTAATATTCCGGTATGGTTAGGCGGTGCCTCTACATTTACCGCCAATTTTTTCAGTAATTCAATTAGTACAGGCAATCGCTACCGGCAAACGCAGTTCTTGTGGCGCCAGCACTATGATTTGGGAAAAAAGGATTCACTTGTTACCGATTCTACTGTAGTGCCGTTATTTTTTCCGCGGCTACGATTGGAGCATCAGCTGCGCTACGACCGCTCAGATTATAACTTCTTTGACAAGCAGCCTCGATTCGAGTACTACGAAACCTTTTATCCTGGTAGACCTGCCCAGTTCGATTCGGTAGAGTTGCGAGATAATTGGCGAATGCTCTCGAACAGTTTTTCTTTTTATCAGTTTCCGGATGCAAAAAATTTGCAGCAGTATTTTAAGGTAGGAGCCGAATTGCAACTTTTGCAAGGGCGAACGAATAATGGTGAGTTTTCTTTCTTTAATACTATCGGTCAGTTCTTGTATCGGAATCTAACACGTAACAAAAAATGGGAGATCGAAATAGGAGGGCAACTCTTCTTAGCTGGCGAGCACAGTGGCGATTATCGGGTTCGTATGCAATTACAACGTTCGTTGGCAAACAAGAAAGGGGCTTTGCTGGTGGGCGCTCAACAAGTCAATCGAACCCCTTCCTTTATTTATGATTCCCGCAGCAGTTTCTTTTTGACCACTTCTACTTCCTCGTTTAAAAAAGAAAACTATACTCATTTTTTTTCGTTGATCGACTGGAGTGTGCTAGGTCTCACCTTGCGGGGGGATTATTTTCTGGTCAACAACTATAGTTACCTGCTCGATTTTCAGAAGCCTTTTCAAACGAACTCGCTGTTCACAGTTTTACAACTTCAAGCTCTTAAGACTTTTCGATTTGCCAAGCATTTTCGTTGGCATGCCGAGTTCTATTTTCAGCAGCGTGTTGGAGCAGCTCCTCTTAACCTAATGCCCTTTTTTACGCGTCATCGTCTGGCCTACGAGGGCAACCTAGGGTTTAAGAATCTGAAACTTGCAACTGGTCTGGAACTTCGTTATCGTCCCCCTTACAAGGCCGACCGCTATTCGCCCTTATTGGGTCAGTTCTTTTTTCAAGATCGGGTCCTGATCAGCAATGCGTTACCCGATATCTCGGCCTATGTTAATTTCAAAATCCGCCCTTTTACCGCTTTTATTCGAGCCGAAAACCTTAATACGGCCCGCAATCTTCAGGGGTTTGGGTTTACTCGCAACAACCTGCTTGCCGAGGGTTATCCTCTACAAGGGCTTCATTTGAGGGTGGGTATTTTTTGGCAATTTGTTAATTAGCAGCGTGCTGGATGGGCTATCTGCTTTATAAAAAAAAGATGCTTAATTTTGTAGGGATGTCTCGCATCCTTTTATCCATATCGATGCTTTGTTTGGTAGCACTGTCGAGCGGCTTGACACTCAATGTGCATTTTTGCATGAATCAAGTGCAAGAGGTCAGTCTTTTTGCAAGCGATAAGCATCAGTGCGGTTCTTGCGGTATGCAGCAAGAGGAAAGTGGTGGATGTTGTCATCAAGAAAGACAATTGGTAAAGCTGATCCAAGATCAATGTCCGCCGCATTTCATTCAATATAGTATTACTCCTGCTAGTGCCTTTGTGCTGCCCTTGCAGACTTCGTTGGCAGTAAATGAGGACCGTCTACTGGTTTTTGTAGGCCATCAGGTGCTCCATCCTCCGGATATTCTCTCTACTTCTCTTTTCTTGCGTAATCGCGTATTTAGAATCTGATTATGGCCTTGGTGTGTGTTCGCTCACACCCTTTGCCGTTGAGGTGTGGTATACTTCTACTGCCTTATCTCATGTAAGAACAGATCTTTTAAATTTACTCATCATTCATTTCTTAATTTATTTTTTATGAAAAAGCAATATTTTTTCTCGTTACTCATTAGCGCCATGCTCAGTGTTACGCTGGTAATGGCCCAAACTGTTACAGAGCGTTTTCAGGTATCTGGCAACTGCGGAATGTGCAAGTCAAAGATCGAAAAGGCCGCTAAGGCTGCCGGTGCCAGCTCGGCTGCTTGGAACGAAGACAGCAAAGAACTGGTTGTAAGTTTCGATAGTGGCAACAGCAGTGTAACCCAAATTCAGCAAAAGATCGCCGAAGTAGGCTACGATAACGCTGGTGCCCGCGCTACCGACGCGGCTTACGATAAATTGCATGGCTGCTGCAAGTACGAAAGGACTGCGGCAGTCGCTAGTACTGACTGCTGCAAAGGCGGCGTTTGCTCCAAGTCTAGCGAAAAGAATTGTTGTAAGGGCGGCAAGTGTACTGCTTCGTCTAAGAAGGAAGAGTGCTCTAAAGGCGATAAATGCGCCAAGGGGTCTGACTGCAAGAAAAGTTGCTGCTCTAAATCCTAAGGCTGCTTATGCTAAAGAAAATCACCATGCTGTTGCTTCTGTTTTGGGGGCAACAGCATGGCTTTGCACAGTTCAGTGAGGCCAAGTTACAGGCCACGGGACTGACCTGTGCACTGTGCAGTAAAGCCATCCACCAGGAGCTCGAAAAATTACCTTTTGTTCAAAAAGTCAGTGCCCGTATCAAAGAGTCGGCCTTTGACATTATCGCAAAACCAGGCGAATCTATTGCTCCCGATCAAATTCGGACTGCAGTGGAGGATGCTGGATTTTTCGTTGGGGCACTATACCTGACTAGAGCGCAATCGGCTTCGTTGCCAGAAGCCAATGCCCCATTCAAAGAAGGAAGTAGTTACTTCTGCGTTTTGGGTTCAAAGGGAAAAGGGCAGGGCAACACCTACCAGGTACTCAACGAGCACTTTTTGACCGAGAAGGCCTTTTCAAAGATCAGTGGCAGCTCGCTGGGCGCTACACTTCGGCAGCAGCCTGTATCGATCGAGGGCACTCCGGTGTTTTATCTTAAAATACAATAAGGATGCAATCGATCTTCAAACAACTTCTTACACTGCGTGTAACGATGTTGTTTATGTTAGTAGCGTTATTAGCACTACCGAATAGTCCGACTTCGACCTTTGCCCAGCCTCATTTTCAACAGCCGGCTCCTGCATTGGTGTTGCCTGACCGGGCCGGCAAGCAGGTTGATTTGCGCAATTTTCGAAACAACTACGTAGTTGTCGATTTTTGGGCTTCGTGGTGTCCGCCTTGCAGGGTTTTTAACCGAACATTGGTCAAGCTTTACAAGCGTTTTCATCCCATGGGTTTAGAGGTGCTGAGTGTATCACTGGATGAGGACAGAAAGTCCTGGCTGCGTGCCATCCGTACCGACGGGCTAGGGTGGACTCAATTGGTAGATACGATGGCTTGGAACTCTAAGGTGGCTACCGCCTGGGACGTCTTGGGCGTGCCCAATAGTTTTCTGATCGATCCCGAAGGAAACATCATCGCCAGAAACCTGCATGGAGGCGAATTGGAAAAGAAGTTGGAGGAGATCTATAAAAAAGAAAAGCCATGAAAAAGAAAGCAGGTAGGCTTTTGCTGTTGCTGCAGCTCGCTACTTTCGTTGCATCGGCCCAAGAGCTTTATGTTTTTACCGAGCCTGCCTCGGTAATGCCCGCTCGCTCGCTTACCGTTCGCTCCCGGACCCATATGATGGGTGAGAATGTCATGTACGATCGTTTTACCTTTCGCAATGGGTTACAACTGATAGCTGGTTTAACTGGTCGTTGGACCATGAAGGTAGGAGGTAGCTGGGGTAATATGATGACGTATTCCGTAAAGCCCGAGTCGATTGGATTTTCTTCGCGTTATCGGTTGTTATCTACTGATGATGTGCATCGTCATTTTCGATTGGCGGCCTACGTAGAGGGGGCTTATACAGCTGCTCCCTTTGATCATGATGAAGTATCACTAATGGGAGACAAGTCTGGATTAGAAGCTGGTATTATTGCTACACAATTAACGCATAAGCTGGCGCTTTCCGTTACGGGTTCTCATACACAGGTGCTGCATTATTCTAGAAAAAATTCCGCACTCTTCGATCCGGCACGAACTTTTCAGACCCTTCAGTTTAGCTTCTCAGCAGGATACCTGGTTTTTCCTAGAGAGTACAAAGATTATCGGCAGACCAATTTGAATCTCTATGCCGAGTTACTAAGTCAGCGCTCGCTAGACAATAATAGATACTATGTTGATTTTGCTCCAGCCCTACAATTGATATTTTCTAGCCGAACGAAACTAAACCTCGGCTATCGTTTTCAGGTAGGGGGAACTATGGACCGTATGGCCGAGAGAAGTTGGTTGTTATCGCTCGAGAGTACCTGGCTTGGATTTTTTAAAAAGCGGCGCTAGCGTTTAGTAAAGGCCGCAAAGCGAAACGAAAGTCCTACGGCTACATAGTTATCGATGGCTTGCTCGGAAATACCCACTCCGGCAGACACGTCTAGTTTAATATCATCATTCACATAGTAGGCGACACCCCCATCAACGGCATGTGCCGGTTTTTCTCCGCGGATGATACTGCCAAAAGCCTCTACATAGCCATACCATTTTTTTCCGATGTTCATGCCCGGGGCGATTGTGTAGATCCAGGTGGCTTGGTTTGAAAATCCATTCCATTCGGCACCCAGGTTGTAGCCGAGTGCTGTTTGTTCTCCGAGGGTGTGTTGCATCACAAAACGAAAATTGGGGGACCAGCGAGGGGTGCGAAAGTTTTTTGACCCTAACGAAGGTATACCGGCATGAAAGATCAACGAAGTGGCGGGTATTAATTTGCTCTCTTTACATAGTGCGATCTTTCCACCTATTTGTACGGGTAATAATCCGCTGGCATTCTCTGGAAAGGAAGGGCTCATTAGCAAGGGCTTTACTGTATTGAGTTCGGTAATAACGCGCAATTCGAATTTCTCGTGCAGCCCCGCCTTCCATAGCGCAGTGGGGTGAACGACCACTCTCGAACCCAGGTATCTTTCATTATTAAAGCCGATCTCTCCTTGTATGTAGCCTTTCTTGGTAATGTAAAAGGATTCGGTTTGATCGGGCCGGTCTGTTTCCATTCGGCCACTTTGTTGTGAACGGGCCGAGAAACTGATCAAGATCAGGCTTATCAGCCAGCCAAAAGATCGTATTTTTAAAAAGTAATATTGTCGCATACTAGTAGTTCAACAATAAAGATAGTAGTATCTAGCCCATTGTCAAATGAGAGCACGCATAAATTAAAGATCATGGAGACCAACAGAAGAACCTTTCTAAAAAGCACGGCCGGCTTATTGGCTCTTTCGGGATGGACCGCTGCTGCCCGCGACCATTTTTTTTCAATTTCTACCAGTGACATCAATTACCAGCAACAGCCCTTGCCCTATATGTATGCAGCCTTAGAACCGGTCATCGATGCTATGACCATGGAGATACATTACACGAAGCATGCGGCTGGCTATACCAAGAATCTGCAGGATGCCTGCGTTGCCGAAAAGGTAGATAAGGTTAACACATCGCTAACAGCTTTGCTGGCGCAGATCTCGAATTATTCTGAAAAAATGCGCAATAATGCAGGTGGCCACTACAACCACGAATTATTTTGGCAAACCCTGCATGCGCCGAAAGATGCAGCAAGCAATAAGCCTTTAGGGGCGTTGGCCGCAGCGATCGATAAAAAATTTGGTTCCTTTTCGGCCTTCAAAGAACAGTTTACCGAAGTAGCTAAATCTCGCTTTGGCAGTGGATGGGCTTGGTTGCTGGTCGGGCAGGAGGGTTTGTTGCAATTGGGATCTACGCCCAATCAAGATAATCCCCTTATGAATACTTCTCCCCTAAAGGGTGTTCCACTACTAGGATTGGATGTATGGGAGCACGCCTATTATCTGCGTTATCAGAATCGCCGTGCCGATTACATATCGTCGTGGTGGCAGGTTATCAATTGGCCTGTAGTAGAGCAACGCTTTTTGCAGCATATGAGCTAAGCATCACTAGCAACTTATCAGACCTCTTCTGCATAAGAGGATACAGGTTCGCACGTGCAGACCAGGTTTCTGTCTCCATGCGTATTGTTGACTCTTGATACTGTTGGCCAGAATTTATTATGCGTTACATAGTAAAGCGGATAGGCTGCCTCTTGGCGGGTATATGAATGGGGCCACTGGTCTGCCATTACAGTTTGTTGTGTGTGGGGTGCGTTTTTAAGTGGATTATCCTTTTTATCGAACTTGCCTTCTTCTATGGAGCGAATCTCTTCTCTGATAGAAATCATGGCATCGCAAAAACGATCGAGCTCAGCCTTGTCCTCACTTTCAGTGGGCTCAATCATAATGGTACCCGCTACCGGAAAACTCATAGTGGGCGCATGAAAGCCATAATCCATCAATCGCTTGGCTACATCTTCTGCTTCGATCTCTGCGGTCTTTTTAAAAGGACGTAGATCGACAATAAACTCGTGTGCGCATTGCCCACTTTGGTTCGTGTACAAAATGTCGTAATGCTGTTCGAGTCGGGCTCGCATATAGTTTGCATTCAATATCGCATACTCGGTAGCCGCACGCAAGCCAGTGGGTCCCAGCATGCGAATGTAGGCGTAAGAGATCAGCAAAATAGAAGCCGATCCATAGGGCGCTGCTGAAACTGCCGATGAACTTCCCTGGTGAGTGTGTCCTGGTAAGTAGGGCGCCAAATGTGCCTTTACACAAATGGGACCCATACCGGGACCACCACCGCCGTGGGGAATGGCAAACGTCTTATGTAGGTTTAGGTGACAGACATCGGCACCTATCAGACCGGGTGCGGTGAGTCCTACCTGTGCGTTCATGTTGGCGCCATCCATGTACACTTGACCGCCATGCTCATGAATGATGCCGGTAATTTCTTTGACGGTCTCTTCGTAGACGCCATAGGTGCTAGGATAGGTAATCATGATACCAGCCAACTCGTTGCTATATTGAATCGTCTTGGCCTTGAGATCGTCCATATCGATATAGCCGTTATCGAGTGCCTTTACCACTACTACCTTCATGCCAGCCATTACTGCAGACGCCGGGTTGGTACCATGTGCAGAGATAGGGATTAGCATTACGTTACGATGTGGCTCTCCATTGGCCTGGTGAAAGGCACGAATGGTGAGAAGACCGGCATATTCTCCCTGAGCCCCACTATTGGGTTGCATGCTACATGCATCAAAGGCAGTGATGTCGCACAGGTAATTGCTGAGTTGATCGATTACATATTGATATCCTTTTGTCTGCTCGACAGGAGCGAAGGGATGTATACTGCTCCACTCCGGCCAGCTAAGAGGCATCATTTCAGTGGCGGCGTTAAGCTTCATGGTGCAGCTACCCAATGAGATCATCGATGTGTTGAGCGATAGATCTCGATTCTCGAGTTGTTTGATGTACCGCATCATCTGGCTTTCGCTGCGATGGGTATTAAATACGGGGTGCGTTAGATACGCGCTGTTTCTGAGTAATGCAGCAGGAATAGCAGCACAGCTATTGCTTTCGTTGAAAGCGCTTTCCTTGTTGATGGTGGCTTCAAAGCAAGCAACAATTGCATGTAGGGTAGCAGCATCGGTAGTTTCGTCGAGGGTAATACCAACATGTCCGTTATCGAAATAGCGGAAATTAAGTTGTTTCGATTCAGCCTTTGCTTTTATGTGAGCTGTTTTATCGGTAGCGACCACCACCGTGTCAAAATAGTGGGTGGCTGCCAAAGAATAGCCGCTTTTAGTAAGGGCAGTGGCTAGTGTATGGGTAAAGCCAGCTACGCGCATCGCAATGCGTTTGAGTCCGTCAGGTCCATGATACACGGCATACATGGCAGCCATATTGGCTAATAGGGCCTGTGCGGTGCAAATATTCGAAGTGGCTTTTTCGCGTTTAATGTGTTGCTCGCGTGTTTGCAAAGCCATTCGCAGTGCTCTTTTTCCTTTTGCATCGATGCTTATACCAATAATTCGACCGGGAATACTTCTCTTGAATTCATCTTTGGCAGCAAAAAATGCAGCATGGGGGCCTCCGTATCCTAATGGAATACCAAATCGTTGGCTAGACCCTACGGCCACATCAGCTCCTAATTCTCCGGGAGGGGTCAACAAGGTCAGGGCCAGCAGATCGGTGGCCATTACTACATATGCTCCTTGTGCATGAACTTGGTCGATAAAGGTCTTATAATTTTCGATGGCCCCTTTTTCGTTAGGGTATTGTAC
>CANGYW010000041.1 GCA_947458335.1 Chitinophagaceae bacterium
CGAGTTTGACCAGGTCTAGAATTCTTGTAATCGGACTTTTTGCTTTTCCCATTTTTGGTTTGGTTGATGATAAGTTGAAACGATCAAGCCCAGCGTTCAGGGAACACCATGGACTCTAACAAACGAACATCAGCAAACGTTGGGAGGAGGGGCTACATATTCCAGGTAAGGAGAGGGGGGCAATAGTGAGCAGCGGCCATCACTTCTTAGCAGGGCGGCATCTTTTTCGGATGGGGCTAGGCATAGTTGAAAAAGGCTGTTATAATCTTTTTTTTGCTCTTTTATCTCGTTGATTTGGTTGGCATTGCTGCTTTTTTCTTCATCGACAATAAAGAGACTGACCTGATTTTGTTTAGTCAACGACATGGCCAGGGGAATCAGAATCGTTCCCGAAAAAGTAAGCAGTAAGAAAATGGCCACTGTTTTCATATAGATTGCAAAGATAGTTCGGGGGTTAGGAGTGCAAAAAAATGGAGGTCACTTATTTGTCATATAAACCTTAATTTTTTAAAGATATTTTTGTAATTTTAATTGTTAGTACGTTGTTTTACAATTAGTTAATCTTTTTTTTGTCATGTCTTCACCCTCGGCCCGGTCCGGTATTTCACCCGTTCTTTCTAGGGTTTTTCTAGACTTTTTCCGTAGCGAAAAAGCCTCAGGTTTTATATTGATTGGCTGCACTCTTTTATCGATCGGGTTAGCCAACAGCGCATGGGGGGCCACTTACTTGCACTTCTGGCACACAAGTTTGGGAGGGCTAACTGTAGAACAGTGGATCAACGACGGACTGATGGCCATCTTTTTTTTGCTGGTGGGCCTCGAGATCGAGCGCGAACTCTATATCGGCGAACTTTCTAAATTTCGGCAGGCCTTTTTACCCGTGATGGCCGCCATAGGGGGTATGCTATTGCCAGCATTTATTCATTATTTGTTTAATTCGAATACTCCCTATGCCAGCGGTTTTGGTATTCCCATGGCAACCGATATTGCCTTTGCACTCGGTATTTTATCTCTGGCTGGTAAAGCCGTTCCTGCGGCCCTCAAGATCTTTTTAGCGGCTCTCGCCATTATAGATGATCTCGGTGCCATTTTAGTGATTGCACTTTTTTATACCGAGCAGCTCTCTTTGCAGTATCTATTGATTGCGCTGGGCATTTTTGCCGTTCTTTTTTGGGCCGGTAAAAAAGGGTTTAGTGTGCTTTCCGTTTATTTGTTGGCCGGCATTGTAATGTGGTATTGTATGCTACGCTCAGGGGTACATGCCACGATAAGCGGCGTGCTCCTTGCATTTGCTATTCCATTTGGCAGCGGTGGAGATCGTTCTATCTCGGCTCGTTTGCAACATGCTCTTCATCCCTTGAATGCATTTTTTATTATGCCCTTATTTGCGCTGGCCAATACCGGTATCGTGCTTAGTGCCGATCTGTCGGTAACGCTGCTTTCGCTCAATAGCCTTGGCATTATGAGCGGATTGGTAATTGGTAAGCCCCTGGGTATTTTACTTTTTTGTCGCGTGGCCATCAGTGCAGGATGGGCAGTACTCCCAACCTCTGTTACTTGGAAACATATTGCTGCAGCAGGGCTGCTGGCCGGCATCGGGTTTACCATGTCGATTTTTATAACGCTGTTGGCTTTTTCGGATGTGCAAACCGTGGTCAGCGCCAAGCTGGCTATTTTGGTTGCCTCTACCTGCGCAGCGCTACTGGGATTGCTAGCCTTTAAAGTGATGGGGTCTTCTACCAGATAAGAACCTTACTTACCAAATTATTGATCGACCTCTTTTAAGGGGCGACTTTTATTTTCTCGTATTTTTATTGCTCATCCCATCGCTGCTATGTCTTATCCGTACCAGATCAAAACTCAAGCGCAGTATCATCAAGCGTATGCTCGCAGCGTTCAAGAACCCGAGGCATTTTGGAGTGACATTGCCGACCATTTTGTTTGGAAAAAAAAGTGGGATCGTGTGCTCGACTGGAATTTTACCGAACCGCGTGTTGCTTGGTTTAGCGGAGCACAACTCAACATCACCGAAAATTGTTTAGATCGGCATTTACCAGACAAGTCCGATCAGCCCGCTATAATTTGGGAGCCTAACGATCCAAGCGAACCAAATCGAATACTTACCTATGGCGACTTGCATCGTCAAGTTTGTTTGTTTGCGCAGGTCTTACTCAATAACGGCATAAAAAAAGGCGATCGGGTTTGCATCTACATGGGGATGGTGCCCGAGCTCGCTATTGCGGTACTTGCTTGTGCTCGTATCGGTGCTATTCATAGTGTGATCTTCGGTGGTTTCTCTGCTCAAAGTATCAGTGATCGATTACAAGATGCAGGCGCTTCTTGCATCGTTACCTGCGACGGTGCTTTCAGGGGTGCTAAGGATATTCCGCTCAAGGCCGTGATCGACGAAGCGCTCACTGGCAATACAATAGTTAATACCGTACTAGTTTATGCGCGTACCCGCACCGGTGTTTCCATGATCAAAGGCCGTGATCATTGGTGGGACGAAGAGATGGAGAAGGCTTCGCAGCAAGTTCTAGAAAGTGGATCATTATTGCCGGCCGCCACTATGGAGGCCGAAGACCCTTTGTTTATTTTATATACATCCGGGAGTACCGGTAAACCCAAAGGAGTTGTACATACGCAAGCCGGTTATATGATCTGGGCGAATTACACGTTTGTAAATGTATTTCAATACCAGCCCGGGCAGATCCATTTTTGTACCGCCGATATAGGATGGATTACAGGCCACAGCTATATATTATATGGCCCGCTAAGCGCTGGTGCTACTACCCTTATGTTCGAGGGCATACCAACGTGGCCCGATCCCGGTCGGTTTTGGAATATCGTCGATAAGTATAAGGTGAATATTTTATATACGGCTCCTACAGCCATTCGCAGTTTGATGAGTTTTGGATTGGATCCGCTAGCTAATAAAGACCTCTCTTCGTTGCAAGTGCTAGGTACCGTAGGGGAACCTATCAACGAAGAAGCCTGGCATTGGTATCACCAGCAAGTAGGCAAGGGTGATTGCCCAATAGTAGATACTTGGTGGCAAACCGAGACCGGCGGTTGTCTCATCTCCAATATGGCCGGCGTTACCCCCGGCATTCCCGCTTGGGCCTCCTTACCGCTGCCTGGCGTGCAACCCATCTTGGTCGATGAGAATGGAAAAGAATGTGTGGAGCCCGACGAAAAAGGGATTGTAAAAGGAAATCTTTGCATGCGCTTTCCGTGGCCGGGAATTTTACGCACCACCTATGGCGATCATGAACGTTGTCGCACCAATTATTTTGCCACGTATCCTGGTCTTTATTTTACAGGTGATGGCGCGCTGCGTGATGCTAATGGCAACTATCGCATTACCGGTCGAGTGGATGATGTCTTGAACGTAAGCGGGCATCGTTTAGGTACGGCCGAAGTGGAGAATGCCATTAATATGCATGCCGGTGTAGTAGAGAGTGCTGTGGTTGGTTACCCGCACGAGATCAAAGGACAGGGTGTCTATGCATACGTGATCGTTGAACACTTGCATGGCGATGAGACGCAGATGCGTCGCGATATCTTGCAAACTGTTTCACAACAGATCGGTCCTATTGCCAAGCCCGATAAAATTCAGTTTGTAAGCGGGCTACCTAAAACCCGCAGCGGCAAGATCATGCGCCGCATCTTACGCAAGATCGCCGAAGGAGAACTCGCTCAACTCGGTGACACTTCTACCTTGCTGGATCCCGCCGTGGTCGAAGAGATCGCGAAGGGAAGGATTGTGTAGTTCTTAAATTTTTACAGCCGCTCCCCCCAACTCATACGGGTTGATTTAGCAGGGCTCTTCTTTTTCTTTTGCTTGTTGGTATTATCTGTGCCGTCGAATCTAAATCCAATTGAGTAGGGTTTCATATCAAGGGCTTTATTCCACATATTATTCATGGCAAAGCTGCCGTAAACAGTAATGCCGCGCACGCCCATTTCGCCAACCCACGAAAATTTAAACGGCTCCAAGTCAAAATCACTACGAACTTTGTTTATGTCGCCGTTAGATTTCGTCTTGTAACGAGCTGAGTATAGAAAACCGGCACTGGCACCGGCGGAGAGGCGAAGTCCTTTATCGGTAGCAGGATTAGTGTTAAAATGCAACATCATCGGGATGGTCAGGTAATCGGCCGCCAGTTTTACTTTTTTGGGAACGTTGTTTGCGATGAGTGAAATGCGGGTAGGGTTTTTCTGAAATAATACGTTTTGCTGTTCAAAGTGGTAGTTGTTCAATTCAAAACCGATACCATATTTTAAGTTGAGTTTGTGATTGACCAGATTCAACCGTTGCATCACCAGCCAGATATTGACGTTACTGGCAAATCGGGTCTTTACCTTTAGTTGATCTTGGCCTATGCCTGCCCCCACAAATCCAAGTTGTTGCGCTTGCGCATAGTTGCTGGCATCGGTATATCGCGAAAACCCAAGATCTAGAATCATCCAGTCATTTTCGATGTTTTTGGGTTTCTTATTTTCTGTACGATCCTTTAAAGGCCATTTGAACTCTTTGTCTAGTTCAAGAAAACCACCGTTCCTGTCACTTAGTTTCTCTAGCCCCTTTTCGATCATCTCGCCCAGCGAATTATCATCATTGATCGTAACTTCTACTTGCTTCTCTTCTCGGCCATCTCCCTTGTCTACGCGGGTGATAATGGTCATCATTCCTCTTTTAGCGGTATCGATGGTTACTCGAGTGCGCCCCGTTGATCCCATAATCAACGTATCTGATTTAATGACAAGCGTATCTTTTGTGTATTTTTTGATGATGATAACCGAGTCTCTTTTTTCTTGCGCCGAAATACGAGAAGCTGAAGCGGTCAAACAAATACTAAGCACTAAGATTGATAGCAGTTTGTTCATGGAAGTGTGATTTGGCGGTAAAGCTATCTCCTTGCGACTAAAAAAAATGTTAACGACTTATTGGATTCAGCACTTTTACATGAGCGGCAACAGCCCTTATCTTTGCGGCAAATTCTTGCCATGAACGAAAAGCTCGTGCAACGCATAGCCCAAGAGATCGAAGAGATCAAGATTGCCGGACTCTACAAGTCTGAACGCATCATCGAAAGTTCGCAAGAGGCCGAAATTGTGGTAGGTGGCAAAACAGTACTAAATTTCTGTGCTAATAATTATTTGGGCCTCTCCTCTCACCCAAAAGTGATAGAAGCGGCTCACCGCGCTATCGACCAGCGGGGTTATGGCATGAGCAGTGTTCGGTTTATATGTGGCACGCAAGACATACACAAGGAACTCGAAAAGAAATTATCTGAATTTCTGGGTACCGAAGACACGATCTTATATGCCGCGGCCTTCGATGCCAATGGCGGTTTGTTTGAGCCTTTATTTAACGAGCAGGATGCTATTATTTCCGATGCACTCAATCACGCTTCTATTATCGATGGTATTCGGTTGTGCAAGGCCCAGCGTTTTCGTTACGAACATAATAACATGCAAGACCTTGAAGCCAAGCTTAAAGAGGCTGCTGAATGCCGCAGTCGGGTAATTGTTACAGATGGCTCTTTTAGTATGGATGGTACCATCGCTCAGTTAGATAAGATCGTAGCCCTAGCGGAGAAATACGATGCGGCTGTTATGATCGATGAATGTCACTCTTCGGGCTTTTTAGGACGAACCGGTCGTGGAACGCACGAATATCGCGGGGTAATGGGTAAGATCGATATTATTACGGGCACTTTAGGTAAGGCGCTGGGCGGCGCTTCGGGCGGATTTACCAGCGGACGCAAGGAGATCATCGATATGCTGCGTCAAAAGTCTCGTCCGTATCTATTTAGTAATACGTTAGCCCCCTCCATTGTCGGGGCTTCTATTGCGGTGCTAGATATGCTCACCGAGACTACCGAGCTGCGTGATCGTCTCGAATACAACACCACTTACTTTAGAAAAAAGATGACAGAAGCCGGATTCGATATCAAGCCCGGTGATCATCCTATAGTGCCTATCATGCTTTACGATGCGGTATTAGCCCAAAAGATGGCTGCACGTTTACTCGAGGAGGGCATTTATGTGATTGGATTCTTTTATCCTGTGGTAGCCAAAGGGCAGGCTCGCATTCGAGTGCAACTAAGTGCGGCGCATCGCCAGGAGCATCTCGACAAGGCCATCGCTGCTTTTATTAAGATCGGTAAAGAGTTAGGGGTGCTGGCCTAGTTCGGAATTGTCACATTGCGTTGCTATAGGCCAATTTTTGGCGTTATGGCTCTGATTATCTCCTCTCGGACTTAAAGGCCTTATGCGCAGAACAATTAACTTTGCTCAAATTCTCAAGATTCATGCGCTTAGTATCGATAGTCCTTCTGGCTGCTACCTTTTTACTCGGTTCCTGTACCTTTAACAATGTCAAAGAAGACAAGCGAATCGCGGCGATCTTTTCAGCTTATAACGTCGAGGGTTGTTTTGCCTTGATGGATAACGGTACTACTGGTTTTACCGTTCATAATCTTACTCGTTTTCGTGATAGCGCTTACTTGCCGGCCAGCACCTTTAAGATCGTCAACTCACTGGTCGGTCTGCAAACCGGAAAGATCAGTAGTGACTCTATGGTTATTCCTTGGGATGGAGTGGTGCGTTCTTATCCGGAGTGGAATCAAGATCTGAGCATGTACCAGGCCTTTAGGGTATCGGCTGTTCCTTATTATCAAGAAGTGGCTCGTCGCATTGGCAAGGATACCATGCAGTTTTGGCTCGATTCTATGGGATACGGTGCTATGAACGATACGGCCAAAGTGGTAATCAATAGCGCGGTCGATACGTTTTGGCTCGATAATTCTATTCGGCTCACTCCTGATGCACAACTCGGGTTGGTCAAGCGACTCTATTTTAATCAGCTTCCTTTTTTTAGAACCTATCAGGAGATGGTGCAGCGGGCCATGCTCATGGAAAGTAATTCGCTCTACAGATTGGCGTTTAAGACCGGCACCGGTACCGCTCCCAATGGAAATACTATCAATTGGATCATCGGTTGGGTCGAAGAAAATAATCATCCTTACTTTTTTGTGCTCAATACCGAAACCCCTGCCACTAATCCACTGCAGCCGGAGCGACGTAAGCAATTACTAACCGATATTTTAACGGTGCTGGGATTCTTTAAGGGTAATATGTAATCGATGCAACAGTACGCACCATCATTAACTAAATATCAACGCCTCATTACCCGCGAGGTCAAGATCGGCGATTTGCTGTTGGGTAATGGTCATCCCATTCGGGTACAGACCATGACCACTACCGATACAATGAATACGATCGCTACGGTAGAACAGACGATCCGATGTATCGAGGCGGGGGCCGAGCTGGTGCGTATTACAGCACCCTCTAAAAAGGAAGCCGAGAATTTAAAGGTGATTAGAGACGAGCTGCATAAGCGCGGCTACAAAGTTCCATTGGTTGCTGATATTCATTTTACACCCAACGCCGCCGAGATCGCAGCTCGTATTGTAGAAAAGGTCAGAGTGAATCCCGGCAATTATGTCGATAAGAAAAAGTTTGAACAGATCGAATATACCGATGCGGAATATCTCGAAGAGATCGATCGGATCACAGAGCGCTTTACTCCGCTGGTGCGTATTTGTCGTCAGGAGGGAACGGCCATGCGTATCGGCACTAATCATGGATCGCTGAGCGATCGTATTATGAGTCGCTATGGCGACACAGCGATAGGGATGGTAGAGAGTGCGATGGAGTTTTTGCGAATCGCTCGCGCTGAGTCCTTTCACAATATTGTACTCAGCATGAAGAGCAGCAACCCACAAGTGATGGTGCAAGCCTATCGCTTATTGGTGCAAACGATGTTCCATGAATTTGGCGAAGCCTATCCGTTGCATTTGGGCGTAACCGAAGCCGGCGATGGTGAGGATGGTCGCATCAAAAGTGCGGCTGGTATTGGCACCTTGTTAGAAGATGGGTTGGGTGATACCATCCGGGTATCACTGACCGAAGATCCCGAATTGGAGATTCCCGTCTGTCGCGATATTGTCAAGCGCTATCAACAACCGGTGTCTGGGGTAGTTCCTGCTATCGATACTACTCCTTACTCTCCTTTCGAATATAAGCGTCGAAATAGTTTCGCTGTCGATCGTATCGGAGGTGGGCAGGTGCCCGTTGTGGTCAGTGATCTAAGTAAGATTGAAGAAATTACACCCGATCATTTACGCAGTATTGGCTATAGCTACGACGCACAAACCGATAAGTGGACTATTGGAGATGCGGCAGCCGATTTTATTTTTACCGGTCATCAGCTACTAAACTTTGCGCTACCTGGTACCCTCAAAGTGATTGTATTTCCGGATGCATGGCAACAAGCTGCCTCTGAAAGTTATTATCCACTTTTTGCCGCCAGTGGATACGCTGCTGCGACAACAAAGAGCAATAAGCTCAATTTTGTGATGCTCGATTGTTATAGCGATGCCACCAGTATCAACGATTATACATTTTTAGAAAGTGTGGCTAATGATAAGACCGCAGTACTATGTCTGAGCAGCACTAACCAAAATGCCATGCAGTCCGTTCGCCGTATGCTAATGGAGTTGCAGCAACGCGCCATTCAAAATCCGGTCGTGCTGGTTTGTGACAGCAATGGCACCACTCCCGATGAGCATCTGATCCATTTTGCGATCGAAACCGGTGCTTTACTGCTCGACGGTATGGGAGATGGTATTTCTCTTGGTTACCGCACAGAGGCATCGATGCAAAACATACAGGTAAAAGGTAGAACCTATTTGCCTGTTAGCGATATTCATCAGTTTACCAACAATACCGCTTTTAGTATTTTACAAGCAACTCGTACACGTATTTCCAAAACTGAGTATATCAGTTGTCCTAGTTGCGGGCGAACGTTGTTCGATCTGCAAGAGACAACGGCTAAGATTCGAGCGGTTACGCATCATTTAAAAGGGGTCAAGATCGCTATAATGGGTTGTATCGTTAACGGACCCGGCGAAATGGCCGATGCCGATTTTGGATATGTCGGTAGTGGTCCGGGCAAGATCACATTATACAAGGGAAAAGAGATCGTCAAGCGAAACGTTGATAGTGAGGTGGCGGTCGATGAGCTGATTAACTTGTTGCGAGAAAATGATGCGTGGGTAGAACCGGCGCACTAGGTCTTTTATTGTTAATTGATAGTAATGTCTCAAACAGATTTTTTGGTGATTGGGTCCGGAATAGCAGGACTTAGTTTTGCCATCAAGACCGCACAGCGTTTTCCGGATCGTTCTATTAAAGTTATCACCAAGGCTACGGCCGACGAGACCAATACCAAATATGCGCAAGGGGGTATAGCTGTGGTTGGTAATGGCGAAGAAGATAGTTACGAAAAGCATATCGAAGACACCCTTATTGCCGGCGATGGACTTTGTAATGCAGATATTGTACGCATGGTGGTCGAAGAGGGGCCTAAGCGCGTAGAGGAGATTATTGAATGGGGTGCCCGCTTCGATCGAAATGATATCGGGGAATATAAGAAAGGTAAAGAGGGTGGTCACTCTGCACATCGCATTTTACATTATAAAGATGTAACGGGAATGGAGATGGAGCGGGCGCTCTTGCAAGCACTGGAGCGCTATAAAAATATCGAGGTAATAAAGCATTGCTTTGTAATCGATATTATCACGCAGCATCACCTGGGCTATTTAGTGACTAAATCGACCCCCGACATCGAATGTTACGGTGTTTATGCGCTGAATCTAGAAACAAAGAAGATCGAGAAAATTCTGGCGGGTATTACCGTGCTGGCTAGTGGAGGAAACGGTCAAGTATATCGCACTACGACTAACCCCTCTATTGCTACCGGGGATGGTGTAGCGATGGTATACCGGGCCAAAGGCCGCATCGAAAACATGGAGTTTATTCAGTTTCATCCGACGGCGTTGTTTGAACCAGGTCTGCGCGGGCAAGCCTTTTTAATTACCGAAGCGGTTCGAGGCGAAGGAGCCATTCTGCGAAATCATACAGGCGATGCCTTTATGGAGCGCTACGACACCCGAAGAGATCTGGCGCCTCGCGATATTGTGGCTCGCGCCATCGACGCCGAAATGAAAAGAGCCGGTACCGAACATGTCTGGCTCGATTGCCGACCTATCGATACCAAATTATTCCAGTCTCATTTTCCTACCATTTACGAAAAATGTCTTTCGATCGGCATAGACGTATCGAAGCAACTGATACCTGTAGCTCCCGCCGCGCATTATAGTTGTGGCGGTGTAAAGTCTAATGAGTGGGGAGAAAGTTCTATTCACCGCTTGTTTGTATGTGGCGAGTGTGCCAGCACCGGATTGCATGGGGCCAATCGCCTGGCCAGTAACTCACTGCTGGAGGCTATGGTCTTTGCTCATCGTTGTTTCGAAAAAGCATCTGCCCGGATTGAGCAGATTTCATCACCTGTATCTATTCCTGACTGGAATGCAAAGGGTACCACCGATCCCAACGAAATGATATTAATTACCCAAAGTTTAAAAGAGTTACAACTGCTGATGAGTGATTATGTCGGAATCGTAAGAAACGATGTTCGCTTGCAAAGGGCCCTGCGACGACTCGATTTACTTTGGGAAGAGACCGAGCAGCTCTACCAGAGCAGCACCCTCTCTCCGCAGCTATTAGAGCTGCGCAACATGATTACAGTGGGCTATTTAATCGTTAAGGGCGCGCATTTTAGAAAAGAAAGCCGAGGCCTTCACTATAATACCGATTATCCTTCAAAGAGCGAACTGGTTCAGAATATTGTATTGTAGGTAAGTGATCTCGTTGTTATCATTTTTTCGATTGCTGGCATTATCTAGCTTGCCCTCTATTTTAGGCTGAATGATTTCGGGGTTTTGGGAGCTATCTTTGTTATATGTACTTGTTGGTTCGATCTCTTTTATGGGCACTTTCGCTATTACCCTTTGCTTTTTTTCATGTGCTTAGCTGGGGGGTAGCTCGGTTTTTATTTTATGTAATAGGATACCGTAAGGAGGTCGTATTGCAGAATTTGGCTATTGCCTTTCCCGAAAAAAGTGAGGTCGAGCGAAACAAACTTGCCAAAGAGTTTTATCTGCGGTTTACCGACACCTTTTTAGAGTCAATCAAAATGCTTTCGTTGTCGAATAAAGCAGCTCTTCGTCGCGTAACGCTTGACCTTCGCGTGGTGGAGCAACTGCTGGCCGAAGGGCGCTCGGTGCAGTTGATGGTAGCCCATCAGTTTAATTGGGAGTTTATCAACCTTACGTTACCACTAGCTTTTAAAGAGCCATTTTATTTTGTATATCGTCCCATTGGAAATAAAGTAATGGACCAATTGTTTTTATGGCAACGCAGTCGTTTGGGAGGTATTGCCGTATCGGCCGATCAGTTCGCTAAGCAAAAGGAGTTGATCTTCTCTCGCCCCTCTGTACTTGCACTAGGAGCCGATCAAAATCCGGGAAAACCCGATCAAGCACTTTGGATGCCTTTTTTCGGCAGACCTGCTCCTTTTTTTATGGGTCCTGCTAAAGGTGCCATTCAGCATAATGCTGCTATGGTGATGTTTCAGATGGAGCGTACGCGACGAGGTCACTATCGATTTAGCACTCGGTTAATTTGTGAGCATCCCCGTAATTACGCTGCTGAGCAATTGACCTATTTATACAAGTGCGAAGTAGAGCGTGTCGTAAAGGCCGATCCTGCCAATTACCTGTGGAGCCATCGCCGGTGGAGACATCAATTAAAGCCGGAATATACGCTCTATACTGGAGCGTAAGTAGGTCTTCTCTTTAGTGTAAAGACATGAATTATCTACTGGTGCGTAAGTAGCTGCGAAGTGTAGCGCATTACTTCGTTGAGCCGCTCGGGGTTAACGGAGTAATAAATGTATTTGCCCTCGCGGGATGTTTTTACGAATCCTGCTTTTCGTAAAATAGCTAAGTGCTGCGAAGCTACCGATTGCTCCAATCGAAGTTTGATGTAGATATCCGTAACGGTAATCTTGTTGTTTTCATCGATCAGTCGCAAGATTTGCTGTCTTAATTTGTGATTAAGTGCTCGTAAAATAATGGCAGCTTTTTTCAGCTCGAGCAAATCTATTTTTAAGGTTCCTTCTTTGTGTTCTGGGTAGGAGAGTGTAAGCGAATAATTACTCATCATGAGTGCAAATTTACCTGATAAAGTTGTACGAACTCTATCCGGAGCTACATATGACGAAAAATTTATATTTTATTTGTGAGCTTCAAACTCCTTTACGTATAAAGGAACGCAGTAAGCCAGATCGGCGAACTCTTTTTTAACATATTTTTTAAAAGCGAGTGCCGCCATTTCGCGAGCTCCCGCCAGGGTCTCGCTAAAAATTGCGTGGGGATGATGGCATACTTTCTTAAATTTTTCGACCCCGTTACCGCAGAAAATAATTTTTTTTCTACTTAGCATGTCGGCAAAACTATTTTCATCCAGAATCAGTGCGGCTGGTGCAGAGAGCTCACTAAGCGTTTGGTCGTAGAGCGCATAGTAAACTTCCATTCTTCTGGCATCAATCATCGGGCAGATCAGTATCTCCGCATCTAGTACTATATCGGATCTTTTAGTCTGTTCTAGATAGGTTGCGTCTGGCGAAAGCGAAGCTGATGCAGAAGTTGTCGAGTCTTTATCAGGAGCGAATGGGTTGAAAGCAACAGAAGCCCATAATTCTAAGTTAGAAATGGTGAGGAGTGGCTTTTGTAGTGCATAGCAAATCCCCTTGGCGCTGGAGAGTCCTACGCGAATTCCGGTATATGATCCTGGCCCTATTGTTACAGAAACGGCATCTAGGTCGCGCATGCCGAAATTATTTTTTCTCAATAAATTCTCTATAGCAGTATGTATCCACGCTGCATGGTCGTTTTGCAAGGTATTGCTAAGGGTATCGATGCATTTTTCGTCGGTAGAAATGGCGATAGAAGCGACTTCTAGGGCTGTGTCGATATGGAGCAACAGCGCCATTATTGTTCAGCCTCCTGTTTTAGTAACAAGGCCGGTGTGTAACGGGGTTGCTCGGCTGCTAATTTGCAGAGTAAACGATAAACATTTTTTATGCCGATGGCTGTAGCCCAAGCAAACGGGCCCATGGGGTAATTTGTGCCCAGCTTCATAGCCGTGTCAATATCTGCTTTGCTACTCACTTTTTCTTGTAAGGTTAAGTAGGCCTCATTAATAATTGCGCTTACTATGCGGGCACCGATAAAACCCGGTTGATCGCTGACCCATTCTATCTGTCTTCCGCATTGTTGTAGTAATTGCGTTGCGGCTTGTTGTTGCGATGTGTTTTTTCCGGTAGCCTCGAGCAAGGCGCCCTTTAAAAATCCCGGCCAGCCATTAATTCTAATAAAGTCGTTCGGCCAATCGGTACCATCCGATATTACAGCGCTCACGATCACCAACGAGGGTAGGTAGTTGGGTAGAGGTTGATGCAGCCATTCTTCTTCGGCCCGCAAATTAAGGTAGGCCTCGACTCCTTCTACCGCTGCAGATTCACGAAGCCATACGATCGATAGGGTATCGCTGATGGTCTGGGCCATCCATTCTTGTTGCTGCGCTTCGGTTGCGACCACGGCAATACGCATGGCGTCTTTTTTTGCAAAGAAAGCGTATAAACCTAAATTCGCCTATCAAATAATGATCCTCCTAAACACTACTCTTAAAAATTACGTATGCCCAAGACCATAATCAATACCACCAAGGCTCCCGCCCCCATTGGACCGTACAATCAGGCTATCTTAAAAGGCGATGAATTGTTTATCTCTGGTCAGATCGGTCTCGACCCCGTAACCGGACAGCTCAATAATAAAGACATCGCTACCGAGACCCGTCAGGTTATGTTGAACTTACAGGCTATTTTGGATGCTGCTGGAATGAACTTTAGTCATGTTATTAAGACCACTATCTTTTTAACCGATATGAACCAGTTTGCGCAGGTCAATGAGGTATACGGCAGCTTCTTTGTGGCCGATTTTCCGGCTCGCGAGACCGTTCAGGTATCGGCCCTGCCTAAGTTTGTTAATGTTGAGATCTCGATGATAGCGGCTCGTTAACATTCTCACTGGCCTTTTGTGCTATTTGCTTATTTTCGGTTACCCTAATTTATCCCCTTCATGCCGAAATTTGCAACCCTGCGTCTGCCCGCATTTTTTACCACTTTATTGTGCGCCGTTCTTTTGTTTTCTTGTCAACTCTCTTCACCGAATGGCGAAGACGAAGAAGGTGAGTACGACGGTCCCGAAGAGGCCATTCGGCAAGAAATTGAAATGACGCGCGAACTGTCTACCGGTCGCGTGCCTTGGCAAAAATTACTGACTGCTAAACTAGCTACCGAACAGGCTAAAGAAATATCACGCCAACTTCGACTAAGTGCCTTGAATTGGGAAGAGCGTGGGCCCAATGCAGATGTAGTTGGAGTTAGCAACGGTAATACCCGTGCCAATGGCGGTATTACGGCAGGGCGTGTTAGGGCACTTATGGTTGATTCGCTCGATCCTGCTAAAAAAACGGTATTTGCAGGTAGCGTTTCAGGTGGCTTATGGAAGACTACCGACATTACGGCCAGTCCTGCAGTCTGGACCTTGGTCAATGATTTTATGTCGAATCTTGCCATTGCGGCTATTTGCCAAGATCCGCGCCCGGGTTTTCAACAAACGATGTATTTGTGTACAGGTGAATCCTATTTTAATGCCGATGCAGCACAAGGGGTAGGGGTATTTAAAAGTACCGATGGAGGTGCTACCTGGAATTTTTTATCTAGTACTTCTGCTTACACTTTTGGTACTCGTATTCTTTGCGATTATTTGGGTAATGTATATCTCGCCACCCGTTCAGGACTGTTTCGCTCCACCAATGGAGGTACCAGCTGGACTAATATTACGCCTTCTACCGCAGCTTCTACTGCCATTTGTGATATGGAGATTACCAGTACGGCTGCCCTGTCTCGCTTGCATATTGTAACAGGCATTAGTTCTGCGCAGAGTTATCGCTATACCGATGATCCGGCCAATGTGAGCACCGGATCGGGTTGGAATTCTCCGGCAGTCCCTTTTGCTATCTTTAATAATCGTGCCGAGATCGCCGTTAGTGGTAATGTGTTGTATGCGATGCCGGCCAATGGTTCTAATCAGGTTACTCAAATTTTTAAATCTACCGATGGTGGAGCCAACTGGGCTGCCACGCCTGGTACTCCTCCCAATACAGCATCTGGAAGTCCTTTTGCCAATGGACAAGCCTGGTACGATTTGTCGGTACGTATCAATCCTGCCAATCCTAACGAGTGTATTATCGGTGGTATTGATTGCGCGCGCACCCTTGATGGAGGCGATACTTGGCAACGTATCTCTGCGTGGGTGGGTCTTTCTGGGCAATATGTACATGCCGATCAGCATGACATCCAATGGTGGGATGGAGGCAATAAACTCATCTTTGCCTGTGATGGAGGAGTTCATTACTCTGCCGATAAAGGAACGACGATACGCGATCGCAATACAGGTTTTCGCGTTAAGCAATTTTATTCAGTAGCCATTCATCCTACCCAAACGAATTATTTTCTGGCGGGTGCTCAAGATAACGGGGTTCATCAGTTAAATAGTGCGGGCTTGGGTAATTCGGTAGAGGTGACCGGAGGCGATGGTGCTTTTGTGGCCATCGACCAGAATCAATCGAGTTTTCATTTCGGATCTTACGTATACAATAATTTTAGGCGAAGTGTCAACAATGGAGCCAATTGGACATCTATTAATATTAGCAGTAATACCGGACGCTTTATCAATCCTTGGGATTATGATAATGAGGCTAATGTTATTTACGCTTGTAGCGGAACAGGTAATTACTTGCGTTGGAATAATCCGCAGACCGCAGCCGGAGCTTCTACTGCCGACACC
>CANGYW010000042.1 GCA_947458335.1 Chitinophagaceae bacterium
ACTATTTTTTGCAGGCGCTTGCGCTCTTCGCCAGAATGGATCTTGCGTGAAACGGCTACTATATCATTAAAGGGGGTCACCACCACAAATCGTCCGGGCAGTGAAAGCTCGCAGCTCAGGCGAGGTCCTTTGGCGGCAATGGGTTCTTTTAAGATCTGTACCAGTATTTGCGGTTTACCGCCCATCACTTCATTGATCTTTCCGGTCTTTACGATCTCGGGCTCAACAGTAAACTTAGCAAAGTCAGAGAGATCGGGGCTGGTGTTGTTGACAGAGAGTTGGGTAAACTTGAGCAGCGATTTGGCATAAGGACTTAGGTCGGAATAATGCAAGAAGGCATCTTTTTCGAAGCCTACATCCACAAAGGCAGCATTGAGACCGGGAATTAGTTTTTTGACCTTGCCCAAATACAGATCACCCACAGCAAAGCGGGCATCGCTTCTTTCGTTATGAAGCTCCACGAGCTTCTTGTCTTCTAGCAAGGCAATCTCGACACCTTGCGAAGTGGCATTGATAATAAGTTCTTTGTTCATTACAGCTTAACTACTGTATCTACCTTTCACCATTACTAACGGGAGAGCCCGAAATAATGGGGGCTGTAAACGCCGGCTGCGACGCATTCAACAAAACAGAAACTGTCTTGACTAGACGGAGACTGTAAGAGAGAGGGGAATACTAACGGACTACCGAAAGCAACCGGGGACTGTAAATAAACACAGCGAGGGCCGCAACAAGGCGGCACCTGGCTTTATTTATTTCTTTTCTTGTGACGGTTCTTTCTCAGTCTTTTTTTACGCTTGTGCGTCGCGATCTTATGACGCTTTCTTTTTTTACCACAAGGCATACCAGAATAATTTTTTAAATCTTGTTATTAAATACGTTTATCTAAAGAGTTTACAGAGACTATTTTTTGAGTTCATTGATTCGATCCCGTATGGCGGCCTTGATCTCTTCGGAAGGTATCAGGGCTAAACTTTTTTGATACCAATCGATAGCGAGCTTTTTATTGCCGGTCCGCTCTTGCAGGTCGGCCATGAGCAATGTAGCCTCCACGTTTTCGGGCGCCAGTGCCAGTACCGTGTTGAGGCGGCTGATGCCTTTGTCGTATTGGCCTGAGAGCAGCGATCCGCGCACCAGCATCAGCTGGGCGTATAGATTGGTACTGTCTTTAGCCAGCACCTCTCTTATCTTGGCGATCCCTTCCATGGGGTTAGAGCTGACGTTACCAAATAGATAACAGGCACCCAGTCCCACACGGGCAGAATCATTATTGGGATTGATGTTCAAAGAACGTTCGAATAAATCCTTGGCCTGCAATGCCTTCCACTGTCTCCTAGTCGGATTCTCGTCGGATTGCAGGTTGTCGAGAAATAAACGGGCTGCAAAGGTCAGGCTTTTTTCGGACTTTTCCAATCGGGCCGCTTCGGCCTCGTACCAGGCATAAGGTTCAAAGATGCCCACCGAGTCGCTCCAAAAATGCGCCAAACTATGATAGACAGCGAGTTGTGAAGAGGAATCGGTGTTCTTTTTATTTTTTAAGGATGCCAAACGGTTTTTTTGGGCCATCGTTAATTGCCCTTCGGCTAACGCCAGAATCGTGTCGATAGAAATTGCAGCCCGTGTTTCAGGGGCACTGATGTCAGTACCTGCATTCGGGTTCTCCTTTTTTTGGGGGGTAAAGTTTCCGAGCGATAGGATAAGTACAACCAGCAGCATTGCGCCGCCGGCGATGAGCCATTGCGTTCTTTTCACGATCAATTAATTTCGGTGCAAAGGTACCGAAACAATCGTGTTATAGTTCTTCACCAGGTCCGCTATCAGGCTTAGGCTCTTTTAGTTTCTTCACCTCTGCAACAAATTCCTTTGCAGGCTTAAAGGCGGGAATGTAATGCTCAGGAATGTGAACGGCCACATTTTTCTTAATGTTGCGTCCGATCTTTGCAGCTCTTTTCTTAGTGATGAAACTTCCAAAACCTCTGATATAGATATTCTCTCCACCGGAGAGCGTGTCTTTTACTTCCTTGAACATAGTTTCAAGTGTAACAAGCACGTCCACTTTAGGAATACCTGTTTTTTCGGCAATCTGATTAACCAAATCGGCCTTTCTCATGGGGTTGGTTTTGCGTTTACAATGCCAATCTATGATAAAATAATGTGATAATCAAATAACTAGGCATAATTTTTTTTAGCTTTATGGTGGAATGAAGCAAAAAGCCGCAAAAAATAGCTTTTCCGACACCCTTTTAAGGTGGAATTCGGCCAAAAATGACCGAAAAATGCCCTGGAAAGGCGAAAAAGACCCTTACAAGATCTGGCTGAGCGAGATTATTTTACAACAAACCCGTGTGGAACAGGGGATGGGCTACTACGAGCGTATCGTAAAGGCCTTTCCCACAGTTAAAAAGCTCGCAAAAGCAGATGATAATCAAGTTTTTAAGTTGTGGGAGGGCTTGGGATATTATTCCCGTTGCCGCAATCTGTTAACAAGCGCCAGATTTATTGCCAACGAAAAGAAGGGAGTCTTTCCCTCGACCTACGAGGATATACTGGCCCTAAAGGGAGTGGGGACTTACACCGCAGCCGCCATTGCTTCTTTTGCCTATAACCTTCCTTATGCGGTAGTCGACGGTAATGTGTTTCGGGTATTGGCTCGCGTGTTCGGGATAGACCTGCCCATAGATACAACCGAAGGCAAGAAAAAATTCAGTGAGTTAGCGCAGTCCCTGCTCGACCCCCAACAGCCCGGGTTATATAACCAGGCCATCATGGATTTTGGTGCGGTCATTTGTAAACCGATAGCCCCTCAATGCGGACAATGTCCTTTTTCAAAAACCTGCGTTGCGTTGGCCCAAAAAAAAGTGGCCCACTGGCCTGTAAAATCAAAAACGCTGGCTCTCAAACAGCGCTGGTTCTATTTTCTGTTATTAATGTATCGGGGCCGGGTGGCGGTAAGAGTTCGTCAACAAAAAGACATCTGGCAAGGACTCTACGAATTTCCGTTGCTAGAGACGAATACGGCTGTTCCTTGGACAACCTTGGCCCGACAAGCCGAAAAGAAGGGGTGGCTTTTTTCTACTGCGTATCGCACAGAACAGGTCTCTGCGCTATACCGACAAACCCTGTCTCATCAATTGATCGCCGGCCAGTTTATCCATATTGTGGTAAAGAAAAAGCCAATGCTCGACAAGGAATGGGAGTGGGTGTCTACTGAGCATCTCGACCAGCTGGCCTTTCCGCAATTTATTAACCAGCATCTTAGGGCAGACAGTCGTCAATCCTCCCTCTTCTAAGGAGAGCTCTCACAAATACAATAACTTTACAGTCTCTATTGAAAAAAAATCTTTCTTGGATCCTTACACGGCCGCGGGTTGTAGCAGTATAGATCAGTTCAACGTCTTGTTGGCGATGGACCCGCAGCGGGGTGCCCTGTTAACAGCTCTGTTACTTTTATTGCTATTATTTTCTTTTAGTATTGCCGGAATTGAGGTAGCTCTTTTTTCATTACAAAAAAAAGACCTCGATGTACTGCGAACCAAGCAGCATGGCGAAGCTCGACGTATCGTAAAGTTGCTAACACAACCGAAAGAGCTTTACGTGTCGTTGCTCATAGCCGGCACATTTATAAATTGCTGTATCATCATAGTGCTGAACTATGCGCTGCATCAAACCCTAAAGCAATGGCTTGGTCGTGAATCGACCGTTCACTCGATTTTATCGTTGTTGATTATTGGCTTGATTGCCTTAGTCCTCTATGTATTGGTTCGTTTATTGCCAAAGTTGTGGGCCAGTCAACAACCAATTCGATTTGCGCACGACTTTGTTTTTGTAGCCGGCGTTTTACACCAGTTGTTACAAGGACTGAGCCGCCAGGTGGTTCGTTTGGCTGGCAAAATGGGCCGCATAACCGGCGCACATCGTACCTATCAACAACGGATACAACAGGTAGAGGAAGCGCTCGACAAAAACACCGATAAAGAAGTATCGCCCAACGAGAAAATGATTATGAGCAGTGTGGTTAATTTCAGAAATAGCACTGTTCGACAGATCATGCGCAACCGGTTAGAAGTAAGCGGTATCGAATATGCCACTCCGCTATCGGGAGTGCTTCGACAAGTATCAGAGCTTCATTATTCTCGATTGCCGGTATACCGCGGCAATCTTGATCAGGTGGTAGGTATTCTCAATACAAAAGACTTATTGCCCTATGTACAGTCGGGCGATGGGTTTGATTGGCGACGATTGCTACGAACTCCTTTTTTTGTGCCTGAGCCTAAGCCTATCGAAGATCTTTTAAAGGAGTTTCAACAAAAAAGAATTCACTTTGCTATAGTGGTCGATGAATTCGGGGGTACTAGTGGTATTGTGACCATGGAGGATATTTTAGAAGAAGTGATTGGTGATATCCGCGATGAATTTGACGAGGAATAAAATGAAAGAAAAAGTAAACACAAGAATGCAGGCCGATAACCGAAACTATACTTGCAATAAAGGTATATGGGGTGATAGTAAGAGATATCTGCATGTAGTGCTGACGTCTATAAAGAGTTTAAAGATGGCTTGTATAAAGCTGAATTTTTTGGCGTTACTTTTTTTATTGTCGGGGTGTAACAGTGATTACACGGCCGGAAAGAAAAGAGGGTATTATCGTATTTCCTTTCCCGAAAAGCAGTACCAGCGATTCGACCGGCCCGGCTATCCTTATACGTTTGAGTATCCCGTATATGCCACCATTAGTAAAGACAGTACGTTTTTTCAGGACCCTGCCGATGATTGGTGGATCAACATCGATTTTCCTCGTTTTGCCGGCCGCATATATATAAGTTATAAACCCGTACGTAGCCGAACGGGTTTTGACTCGTTGGTACAAGACGGATTTAAGCTCGCGTACCGGCAACACGTAAATATGGCCACACAAATTGTAGATAGTGTTATGCGTACGCCCAGCGGTGCCGAGGGTATTTATTTTTCGCTGGGGGGTAATACGGCCACGGCCAATCAATTTTTTGTGACCGACTCGGTCCGTCATTTTTTACGCGGCGCTTTGTATTTTGATGCTACTCCTAACGCTGATTCATTGGGCATCGTCAATGATTTTTTAAAGAACGACTTACTGCATTTGATCAATACCTTACAATGGCGTAACGCTACCCAATGATCGTACTCGAAAACATACTGATAAGCGAAGACCTGGTCGATAAGAAATTTGTCTGCGATCTCAATCGTTGTAAAGGGGGCTGCTGCGAAGATGGTGCAGCTGGTGCGCCTCTCGACGAGGCCGAAAAAGCGATTATCGACCGTGTTGTTGATAGTGTCAAACCGTACTTATCGGCAACCGCATTGGCTACCCTCGATCAAAAAGGAAATTATGTTTGGAATGATGAGTTTGGTTGGGTAACCCCTACAGTCGATAACGACAATGAGATCTGTGCCTATGGTATTCGGCATAGCGACGGATCGATACAATGCTCTTTTGAGAAAGCTCATGCCGAAAAAAAGATCGATTGGAAAAAACCAATCAGCTGTCATCTCTATCCCGTTATCGCCAAAGCGGGCAAGCACGGCGATTATGAAAGGGTCAATTACGAACCCCGCCAGACCTTGTGTGCCGGAGGTTGTGCACTGGGTGAAAAGCTGCAGGTGCCCGTTTATCAATTCTTAAAGGAGCCTATTGTTCGAAAGTGGGGCCTTGAATTTTGGGAAGCGCTAGACACCATCGCAAAAGGCGATTGGGAAGAGACCGACTTTAAAGAATAGTGTGTAATTTTCGACCGTGAATCCTACGCAAGAACAATTTTTAGCAAAGAGTACTGTAAAGGCTGCCGACCGCGAGCATCGTCGCAAGATCAATTTTAATATCGGCAAGTACAACGCAGTTGTACCTAAGGGTAAGCAACAGTTTATGGACCTCGAGTTGGCCCGCGAACGTGCCAAGAATGCTAAATGGAAAGCGATCGCCACCCTCGACCAGCAATTAGAGCTTTTCGAAGCCACGATCACGCGCAGAGGGGCCAAAGTAATCTGGGCCGAAGATGCCCAGCAAGCATTGGAGGCCATCGGTCGTATTTGTCGCGAGAAAAAATGTAAGACACTCGTTAAGAGTAAGAGCATGGTTACCGAAGAGATCCATCTTAACGATTACCTGCAAAGCATCGGTATAGAAAGTGTAGAGACCGATCTGGGTGAATATATTCAACAGCTCGATGGCGAAGCTCCCTACCATATTGTAACTCCCGCCATGCACAAGAGCAAAGAGGATGTTGCAAAACTCTTTGCTGAAAAACTAGGGACCGATCCTAAAGCAACTCCAGAGCAACTCACCCTTACGGCCCGCGAGATCTTGCGCGAAAAATATGTACAGGCCGAGGTTGGTGTTACAGGCGCCAACTTTATTGTCAGCGATGTGGGGGGTATTGCGGTAACAGAGAATGAAGGTAACGCAAGACTCAGTTGTGCTTGGCCTGCTACGCATATCGTTATTGCCGGTATCGAAAAAGTAATTCCTTCGATCAACGATCTGGGTTTGTTTTGGCCGTTGTTGGCCACCTTCGGTACCGGACAACAGGTAACGGTGTATAATTCGCTGATCACCGGTCCCCGCCAGCCCGGCGAGACCGATGGTCCTACCGATATGTACGTGATCTTGCTTGACAACGGGCGCACCAACATCCTTGCTGATGAAAGGCAACGAGAGAGTCTGTATTGTATTCGATGCGGGGCTTGTTTGAATGCTTGTCCAATTTATAAGAATATCGGCGGGCATGCCTATGGAGTTACCTATAGCGGTCCGATCGGTTCAGTCATTACGCCTCACCTGCAGGGCATGGACGATTTTAAGCACCTGAGTTTTGCCTCTTCGCTTTGCGGTAACTGTACCGAGGTTTGTGCCGTTAAGATCAACTTGCACGAGTTGTTACTCGAAAATCGATACGAATCGGTAAGGACCGGAAAAACCGAGCTGCTCGAAAAGATTGCTTGGCGCGCCTGGAAGCAAGCCATGCTTTTTCGTCCGGCGCTCAATTTGGCTTCGGGCAAAATGAAGAACTGGTTTGTCAATAAAGTGGTAACCGGCTGGACCGCACAACGAGGTGAGCTGCATTTTCCGGAGAAAACATTTAACCAACGCTGGAGAGAAAAATATGGCGATCGCTAAGGTAGCCCTGCCTTGAACGCTCTGTTAACCAGCCATACCCCCAATAAGGTAACTGAGCCCCCTACTAAAATGTAAAGTGTGATCTTTTCGTCAAAAAGAAGCGCACCGCAAAGCAAGGCCACTACCGGATTTACGTAGGCATAAATCGAGGCCTGTTCGGTTGGCAAATGCTGCAAGGCATACAAATAGGCAATAAAAGAAAGCACCGATCCAAAAAATACCAGATAGCCCATTACCATCCACGAACTTGTGGGAATAGAGGCGAGCGGAATTGCCCAACCGGTGGCTTGCGTAAAAGCGGTTAGCAATAGGCCGGATAACAGCATTTGTATACCCAAACTAAAGTAGGGGTTAAATCGAGAGGCTTGTTGTTTTGTATATAGTGTGGCAAACGCCCAGGTCCACGTGGCGATCAACGATAGCATAATGCCAAAGCGAAAATCGGGATCGAGAAAATCGTGGAGGTGGTCGTAAAAAATAATACAAACGCCACCAAATCCTAATAGGAGTCCTGCAATAGCGGCACGCGGCATTTTTTCCTTTTGCGTAAAAAAACCAATTACGACCAGCCAAAGTGGAAAGATGGCTCCCATAATAGAACCAAGTCCTGCCGAAATGTATTTGACCCCCCAAGTGCTAAGACCGTTACTCATCACAAAATTCAAAAAGCTCAGCAAGAGTACGGGTCTCCATTCTCTCCCTTGGGGTAGTGGCGCTTTTTTGTACAGAAAAAAGCAAACATAAAGAACTCCGGCTGCCAGTTGTCGCATTCCAGCCAGTTGAAGCGCAGGAATATGTCGGGTACCTTCTTTGGAGGCTACCCAGGTAGTACCCCACAGAAAACAAACGGCTGCCAGGGCCAGTAGGGCTTTAGGCCGAGTGTGCTGTGTGGCAACCATGTTACTTGTGCAAAGAATTAGTGTTTAAAATGGCGCTGTCCTGTTAAGACCAGGGTCAGCTGGTGTTGTTTGCAGTAGTCGATCGAATCTTGATCTCTAATAGAGCCGCCGGGTTGAATAAAAGCGGTGATGCCGGCCTGGTGTCCCATTTCAACACAATCTCCAAAAGGAAAAAAGGCATCACTGGCCATAACGGCTTGGTTTAGATCGAAATTGAATTGTCGAGCCTTTTCGAGAGCTTGTCGAAGTGAATCGATGCGACTGGTTTGTCCGCAACCTTTTCCGATCAACTGTTTATTTTTTACCAATGCGATTGCATTCGACTTTAGGTGCTTAGCAATGATATTGGCCACCAAGAGATCGGCTTTTGTATCGTCGTTGCAGGGCATACCCGATACCTGGTTCCATTCGGCTACATTACCCTTGTCGTTGTCTTGTACCAACACACCACCCAAGACCGATCTGAATTGTCTGACGGGGGCCGTATGCGGATGCAGTTGCAGCAGAATGCGATTCTTTTTTGTTTGCAGCAGTGTGAGGGCTTCTTTATCGAAAGAGGGCGCAATCAAGACTTCAAAGAATATATCTTGTATCGAGGCAGCCGTTTCTTTATCGATGGCGCCGTTGCAGACCAGTACGCCTCCAAAAGCACTCTCCGAATCACCGGCTAGGGCCGATTGCCACGCCGCAAAAACCGTAGCGCGAAGTGCTACTCCACATACATTATTATGTTTGATAATGGCGAAACAGGTTTCGTCGAATTCTCCTATCAATTGCAGGGCGGCATCTATATCTAATAAATTATTATAGGAAAGTTCTTTGCCATGTAGTTGGGTAAAAAGTTCTTCGGTACGTCCGTAGAACAAAGCGTTCTGGTGTGGATTCTCTCCATATCGTAAGCTGCGTGATGTGCCGATGGCTTTTACAAATCCTGTAGTTCCTTGGGGATCGAAGTACTGTGCAATAGCAGCATCATATTGAGCCACGATCGCAAACGCATGAGCCGCCAATTGTTTACGTTGAGTTAGCGTAATGAGCCCCTGTTGATCGATCAGCCATTGATGAACAATAGCATATTCTTTCTTGGCGGCAATAACACTTACATCAGCAAAGTTCTTGGCCGCTGCTCTAATCATAGAGGGCCCTCCTATATCGATTTTTTCGATGATGGCTTTTTCATCGTCGGTGGCTGCTACAGTCTCTTCAAAAGGGTAGAGATCTACAATGACCAAATCGAGCGTCGGTATGTTGAATTGCTGCATCTCTGCGGCATGAGTCGCATCATCACGTTTTCCTAATATGCCACCAAATACCGAAGGATGTAGGGTTTTGACCCTTCCTCCTAAAATAGAAGGATATCCGGTTAGCGTTTCGACAGGTATAACGGGCACACCCAGTGAAGTGATGAACTGCTGAGTGCCTCCAGTTGAGTAGATAGTTACGCCTAGTTGATGTAATTGATGAATGAGAGGCTCGAGTCCATCTTTGTAAAAGACGGAGATGAGTGCGGTTCGAATTTTTTTATCCATTGCTAAAAAAGGGCTGGTAAGAGGGGCGAAGGTACTTTATCGAAGGGAGCTTACAAAGGCGCCCATCTTCTTTGTGTCATGTACTTTGATGCCCATACTATCGAGCATGTATATCCATCGCTCGCGAGTGTGTGTGCCCGTAGAGCCATCAATAATGACCTTTGCAATCCTTCGTCGATCAACCCAGTCTTTTCCGTTGTAAGGAGACCAGCGGTTAATGACTAAAAAGTCGATCAGCGTCGAGTCAGGGGGCGGAGGTATGCGCTGTTTATCGGCCACCCATATTCTTTTTTGGCCCAGTTGCAGCTGTTGTCCTTTTGGTAAGGGTACAATGTGTCGGATGCCAAACCATTGTCGAGCTTGTTTTAGTATGTAAAGGAGCTGTTGTTGATCTTTCGTTCCCTGACTGTCGATGGAGCTATAGCAATAGGTGCCTTTGATCCAATCAATGGCTGTGCTGCTCGGTAGCTGGTAGATCACAATCAGTTCTTGCCGACGTTGCAGGTATAGGTGACTCCCTTGCCAGCAGACAAGTGCAACACCGGTCAGTAAAGAGAGTCTGCGACCAGTAGTGCTTTGATTGGTGATCCAATGTAGTAAGGTCAAGAAGAAGATAAACAGTAGTACTGTTTCGGGCAACTCCCATTGCAGATCAGTAAGTAGCAGCCCGGGAATACGCTCTACCTCTCTTATAAATTGATTCATGACCCCTATTAGCCACACGATAGCTTTTCCGATTAGCGTGGCGGGTAGCGAAAATGGACTAATGGCCAGCAGCAGCAGCAAGGCAATCAATATAATGTTCGAGAGTGGTACGGCGATTAGATTGCCTACTAAAAATGCGCCCGGAAACTGATGAAAATGATAGAGCGAGAGAGGTGTTGTAAGCCATTGGGCGGCGATACTGATGGCGATCAACTGGCCGGGCGCATGCCACCAAATGCGTGCATGACTAAACTTTTTAGAAAGATATCGTCCGACCAGCAAAATGCCTGCCACTGCTGTAAATGAAAGTTGAAAACCAAGATCCCATAGCCAAAACGGATCATAGCAAAGTAAGAGAAAGGCCGATATCATCAGGGTATTCAATGCGTTTCCTTGGCGTTGTAGTATCTCTCCCATTGCAACAGTGCTAAATAGCAGAGTGGCTCTGAGTAGTGAGGGAGCGCCACCGGCCAGTAAACTAAATAGCCAAAGACTCCCTAGTATCAGCAGACGGATTAGTTGCTTTAGTAATCTCCATCTTTGTAGGGGTCTCAAACACCAATTGAGCAACCCTCCGATCAATGCCAGGTGCATGCCAGAGATAGCAATAATATGAATGACACCAGTATTGCTGTAAGAGCGGCTAATAGCGGGATCAAGGTCTTGTCGGTAACCAATCAGTAGGGCCTTGGCCATTCCTGCAGCAGCAGAGTCGGTAATATAATACTGCAGCAACCCGAGTATCTTTTTTTTGAGTGCCCAAAGATTTCGTTGCGTGTTAAAAACGTTACTGCAGGATATTATCTGGTAGTCGTCTGTGTTTAGGTAGACACGATGTGTGATCCCTTTCATTAGTTGGGCTTGTTGCCAGTTGCGCTCTCCGGGGTTCTGCGGAGCGGCTATTAAAAGGGGGGGACGGTTCGATCTTAGGGTGTCACCTGGTTGCAGCCGAAGCGCCTGTTGATCTTTAGAAAGATAGACCAACAGTTTTCCCCGCTGTAAATAACGAGAAGTATATTTGTAGCGGGCAAGGACGTTAACGATTAGCGCATAGCTGCGTTTCTTTTCTGTTGGTTCTTCCACAACAAGGTACTCCCAAGTGGGGAGACTATCTATTACCATGCTGTTGCCCATCCACCTTGGATCATTTCTTATATCGTTATTGATACAAAGAAAAATGCCTCCTAAAAAAAATAGCGATCCCCCTGCTAGTAGCGAAAGCGGTCCGACAAGTTTTTGTAACCGGTCTGGTACTATCCAAATGGCAAGCCATATCAGCGCCGTAAATGCCGTTACCAATAAAATAGGCAACAATGAAACAGGGGCATACCATTCAAAAATAATACCCGCCGATAAGGCAAGCACCGGCCGCAGTGCGGGGGTCCGGTACCAATAGAAAAACAAGGTAGCATGCATGGACAAAAAGATAGCGGCTGTCCATGCCCAATGCCAGCGTTAAACCACTCGCTTATTTGCTTAAATACATACTTCTGTCTTTGTATAGTTGACGGAAGTATGGATCGCGAAGATTATCAATAAAGCGAATAGCTTCGCCCGTAGATTTCATCTCGGGCCCCAATTCTTTATTTACGCCGGGAAACTTATTAAAGCTAAAGACTGGTTCTTTGATGGCAAATCCAGTGAGATTCTTTCTCATAGTAAAATCGCGCAGCTTATGCGTACCCAGCATCACTTTAGTGGCAATGTTGAGATACGGAATTTGATAGGCCTTGGCAATAAAAGGCGTGGTACGCGAGGCGCGTGGGTTGGCCTCAATTACAAAGACCTTTCCGTCTTTGATGGCAAACTGAATATTAATAAGTCCACGGATCTCGAGGGCCCTGGCAATTTTTTCGGCGTACTCCTCCATCTTTTGCACGATCAGTGGCGATAAGTTAAAGGCGGGTAGTACCGCATTGCTATCTCCCGAATGAATACCAGCCGGCTCGATATGTTCCATTACACCCATCACATGAAAGTCTTCTCCATCAAAGATGGCATCGATTTCCGCTTCTTGGCAGCGGTCCAGAAAATGGTCGATCAGAATTTTATTACCAGGGATATGCTTGAGCAAACTTACCACGGCACGTTCTACCTCCTCGTCATTGATGACTATTCGCATGCGTTGTCCACCCAGTACGTACGAAGGTCTTACCAATACGGGATATCCTACTTTATTGGCAACTTCAACGGCGTCATCTACCGACCAAGCGGTTCCATATTCAGGGTAAGGAATAGACAAGGCTTTGAGCATGTCGCTAAAGCGTCCACGGTCTTCGGCAATGTCGAGACTATCGAACGAGGTACCGATAATGCGAATTCCTTTCTTGTGTAAGCGCTCTGCCAACTTAAGTGCGGTTTGTCCGCCCAATTGCACAATTACGCCCTCAGGTTTTTCGTGTTCGATGATCTCCCATAAGTGCTCCCAGTACACGGGCTCGAAATAAAGTTTATCGGCCATATCAAAATCGGTCGAGACCGTTTCGGGGTTGCAGTTGACCATAATGGCTTCGAAGCCGGCCTCTTTGATGGCGAGTAGTCCATGCACACAGCAGTAATCAAACTCGATTCCTTGTCCAATACGATTGGGGCCAGAACCCAGTACGATAATTTTTTTCTTATCGCTCACGATACTTTCGTTATGGTGGCCTCTCTCAAATGTCGAGTAGAAATAGGGGGTTTTGGCCTCGAACTCGGCTGCACAAGTATCTACCATTTTATAAACCCTTGTGAGTCCAATCTTTTTTCTTCTTTCGTAGATGGCATCTTCGTTACCATTACGAATAATACGCGCGATCTGCTCATCACTAAAGCCATGCAACTTTGCTTTTTCGAGTAGGGCCTCTGGCAGATCGTCTGCGCTATAATTCTCTAATTCTTTTTCGATGGCTACGATCTTTTGTATTTCAAAGAGAAACCAGCGATCGATTCCATTGGTGGCTTTAGAGATCGAACCTACCGAAATACCGGCTTGTAATGCATCTTTGATGCGAAACAGACGATCCCATTTTGGGGTCTTGATATATTCAAGCAATTCTTCGGCCCGCATTAGGCTTTTTCCATAATAGCCCAACCCCACGGCATTGTTCTCTAAGCTCTGACAAGCTTTTTGAATGGCTTCGGTAAAACTTCTGCCAATGCCCATAACCTCTCCCACACTTTTCATTTGCAAACCCAATGTATCGTTGGCCCCTTTAAACTTGTCGAAATTCCAGCGCGGGATCTTAACGATCACATAGTCGAGGGCGGGCTCAAAATAGGCCGAAGTAGTTTTGGTAATTTGATTTTGTAATTCGTCTAGGTTGTACCCAATGGCCAGCTTCGCAGCGATTTTGGCAATAGGATAACCGGTAGCCTTGCTGGCGAGTGCCGAAGAGCGGCTTACGCGCGGGTTGATCTCGATGGCAATAATTTCTTCGGTCTCGGGGTTAAGGGCAAACTGCACGTTGCATCCGCCGGCAAAGTTGCCTAGGTCGCGCATCATGCGAATGGCGGTATTACGCATCAGTTGCATCGCCGTATCACTGAGCGTCATAGCCGGTGCTACCGTAATGGAGTCGCCGGTATGCACTCCCATAGGGTCGAAATTTTCTACTGTACAAATAATACAGACATTGTTCGCCGCATCACGTAGTAGCTCCAGTTCAAACTCTTTCCATCCCAGTACTGCTTTTTCTACCAGCACTTCGTGAATGGGCGAGGCTTGCAGTCCTCTGTTGAGAGCCTCGTCGAGGTCATCTTTATCGTGCACGAAGCCACCCCCTGTTCCTCCCAGCGTAAACGAAGGTCTTATCACCAGCGGAAACCCGATCTCTTGGGCAAATTCCTTTCCTTCTAAAAAAGAATTGGCGGTCTTGGCCGTAGCCACCGTTACGCCCAATTCAATCATCCATTGTCTGAATTTTTCGCGGTCCTCGGCTTTATCAATGGCTTTGATATCGACCCCGATCAATCGCACATTGTATTGTTTCCAGAGCCCCAGCTCTTCGGCTTCTTTGGCTAGGTTGAGTGCCGTTTGGCCTCCCATGGTGGGTAATACCGCATCGATCTGGTTTTCTTGTAAGATCTTTTCGATGCTCTCTACCGTTAGCGGTAAGAGGTAAACTTTATCGGCCATCATTGGGTCGGTCATGATGGTGGCCGGATTGCTATTGATCAGAATTACCTTAATGCCTTCTTCGCGGAGGCTGCGGGCAGCCTGGGTGCCCGAGTAATCGAATTCGCAGGCTTGTCCGATAATAATAGGGCCCGATCCTATGATCAGTACCGAATGAAGAGAAGTGTCTTTAGGCATTTTTTATTTTTTTCGCAGCGGGCGGTAAAAAAAAACAAATTGTGCAAAGCTAAGGGAATGCAGTTGTTTTATGCAACTAACAGGGTGGTATTTTCTTTGCCGAACCCTGTTATTTTTGCGCATGCGCAGATTATTGCTAGCGGCAACTTGCCAGTTATTTTTTTGGACGGTCTTGGCCCAGTTACCCCGCTACCCCCAGGGGTACTTTATAAACCCCATGTCTATTCCTATGGAACTCACCGCCAATTTTGGGGAGTTGCGTAATAACCACTGGCACATGGGGCTCGATATCCGCACAGAGGCCCGCGAGAACCTTCCGGTTAGGGCCGCAGCGGCCGGTCACATCTCTTTTATAGGGGTCAGGCCCCTGAGTTTTGGACGTTTTATAATCATTGATCATCCCAACGGACTATCGACCCTCTACGCCCATCTAAATGATTTTGCACCCGCCATTGAGCAATATGTCACTCGTCAACAATACGCACAAGAGTCTTGGGCCGTGGAGTTGCGACTAACCCCAGATCAATTTCCGGTTCGTCAAGGTCAGCTGATTGCGTATAGTGGTAATACCGGCGGATCGGCAGGCCCACACCTACATTTTGAAATCATCGATACCAAATCTTCTAAACGTCTAAATCCGTTATTGTTCGGATTTCCATTACCCGACAGGGTACCCCCTGTTATCAAATCATTGGTGCTGTACGATCGCAGTCGCAGTCTAACCGACCAGCGTCCGCAAACTCTCCCCTTAAAAAAGACAGCTACGGGTTATGAGTTGGTCGGCGGGCCCGTTCTAAAGACCTCCTTACAGCAAATTAGTTTTGCCATTCAGGCATTCGATCAGGTGAGCGGCTCTCCTAATCCCAATGGTATTTATGCCGCTTCGGTATCGGTCGACAAAAAACTGATTGCCGGATTTGAGATCGACAGTATCGATTATGAACAGACTGGGTATATCAATGCGCATATAGATTACGCACA
>CANGYW010000043.1 GCA_947458335.1 Chitinophagaceae bacterium
ATCACCCGAAGAACTGGCCGCTGTGGTAGGAAAAACTAAGGCCGATAAGATCAAGCAGCACTTTACGAATACTGCTCTATAGCTAAAGAGCAGAGAGATTACAGACTACGACAACTGCATACTAAGACAATTACTTACGACCAGATGCCCGCACGAAAAAACAAGTACGCATAAAAAAACCGACTCTATTAGCGCCGGTTTTAAGTAGTTGTGGTCGAGCGTTATTAATATGACCAAAGGTCTTGTTCGAAATTGAAGATCTTCTCCTTGATATTCTCGCCCTCAAGCAATTGCAATATAGGATCCTTAATGTAGTTGCGGATCAATTTATTTTGCGGATTGTCGAGTGTAGACTTTACGATATAGCTGCTAAACATGCGACTTTCGAAGAGCTCTTCCCAGGTCATACGGCTTTGCCCCATATTCTTGGGATTATACACCTCTGATTTTACTAGCGATGGACGCAGATCGGGATAGTAAACCCAGAAAAGCGAAGAAGTGCCGCGCTCTTTATTGGTATTGGGAAAGTACTCGGTCTTGAGCAATCCGATACCCAAGATGCGGGCATGCATACGGCTCGATTCACGATCAAAGACCCATTCTTCTTTTAGACGGATCTTATTGATCGATTTTGGATCGAAGGATTTACGAGTCACCACATAACCGATCACTTTATCGATCTGCTTGATGTCGTATTTAGGAACCGTATCGAGACTGCCGGCTACTAATTGCTGTACGGCGCTTACGGAGAGTGGCGTCGTAAACCGATCATCTGAAAATGCCGTTACCTCGCCGCTTTGTACGGCCTTCATCAACATATTAACAAAGATCTGGCTACCGTCATCTTCCATCGACTCGTACATAAAGACCTTATTCATCTTCTCGCGCAGATCGAGTTCGCGCCAAACTTTTTCGGCATAGAAAGCATCGTCCCAACGAAGGTGCTCGTAAGGTAATGGAGTACGCTGGGTAAGGCTGCTTTTATCGTAAGCATTGTCTTGACGAAGTGACCGGCGGATGGTATTATCCGCTGTTGCCGTGTCGTACTCGAACGGAAGATTGGCATACGCATTAAAGACAGGAGCCGCCTGGGGTACCGTATCGGTTGTTACAGGCGCAGCAGGCTGCTCTGGCGTAGTGGCCGGCGCACCACCACCTCTACGACGGGGCGTACGCTGCGCAGTAGCATCAGTGGCCATCAAGACCAATGTACCAAGGAGCAGAACCGATGTAAATAATTTCAACTTCATATACTAAAAACGTTATTTGATATAATACACAAGCGAGGGCGCTTTATTAGTGCGACCGTCGGGACCCTTTACGCGGATATCATCAATGGTAACCATACGACCTGCTTGCACATACTGATTGATCGCTGTGCGCACCTGCGAAGAGAAAGCAGCTCCCTGGTTAGGGATCGAAACGATATCATCGTCGGTATCGCAAGTAAACGTAAATCCGATCACATCATATTCCAATTCAAATGGGAAATTCTTGATACCGGCACCCACACCACCCTGCGCACGGAACGATCCAGCATTGATATTGGCACCACTGGGCTGTCCACCCACAAAGGCTTGTGCCTCGGGAATGGTACGCACTCTAAAATTAAAAGCAGATACCTTTCCGTCTATATCGATGTTGATCTTACAATCGTCGGTAACGCTATTGACAAAAACATCGTACTTACCGGGACCTTTCTTTACAAAAGTGCCACCACCGCCTACAATGCTCAGCTTGACTTTATCGTCTCCACCGCCACTAGCCGCTACGGTAACAGGATTAGGAACGCCAATGTAGAGAACGTTCATCTTATCGAGACCAACTGATGCATTGGCCTGACCTACTACATATTCTACCTTTACTTCTTTACGTTCTGTTTGTCCGGTGTTTTGATTCGTATAAGTGATGACAACAGGAACGGTATGAGAGCCCACTGCACCAGCATCGAGTTCGCGCAACGCGAATCCCTCTTCTCCAATAGGTACCACCGATCCGCCAATGGTGATGGTGGGCTTAGCCTCCTTACTAAAAGCCCCAATACCCGCCTTGATCTCAAGTTTTTGTCCAGGCATTAGATAATTGGAGTTTTGCCCAACGATCGCAGCATAAGAATCGAATACCACTTCTACCTTACCCACCTGCTCGTGGCAAAAGGTCACGACTTTATTCTCGGAGGTGCGTATATCATTTTGAAACTTGCTCAAAATACTAAGTGCCCCCACTGTAGGCGACATATAGAAATAAGCTTCTTCCCAAGTTTTTTTATTGGAGTTCTGCGACTTGGGAGGATCCAGATTTACTTGAAACGAATTGGCAAATTGGGTCTCGATCTTTGGATCGATCTTGAGGACCGTCTCTTTGTAGCGCTTGAGTACCTCGTAGAGTTGCTTGCCCTTACCTTCTTTGACTAGAATACGGGTAGTCGCATTTTGATCGTCGTCCTTCATTTTACCACCCTTTGTAGAGGCTTCGATGATCTCTTTTTTAAGGTTATCTACAAACCCATAAGCCTCTTTGGCCAGATCGGCTACCGAGTCGGCCTTAGGCTTCCAAACAGTGGCACGGTCGCGAGTGGCAGGATCAGTGAGTTTTTGTTGCAACGAAGCCAGCACCTGCGTGGTCGACGCGGTAACAGCCGTATTGGTTTTCTCCAGACTCTCGTTGATCGTTTTAAATGCATTGAGAATCTCGGCAGATATATTGATGGCCAGCAGTGCGGTCAACACCAAATACATGATGTTGATCATCTTCTGCCGCGGTTCTTTAGGTAATGCCATGTAAGCTCTTCTTTAAAATATTAAGCAATGAGTTAGGCCAGGGGTATCGATTAAGAACGACCCTGCATGGCGGTTAGCATACTGCCGTAAATATTGTTGAGACGACCTAGGTTATTGGCCAACGCACCAATCTGCTCCTGCACTTTCTTGGCATCCTCGGTGCTGCTAACCATCGCATTCGATGCTTCGGTCAGTTTACCATAGAAATTATTGAGGGCTTTAAGGTGATTGTTACTTTCGGCCAATTCCAATTCGTAAATGGTGTTGAGCGAAGACAGGTTCTTGGTGAGTACCTGTACCTGATCGTGAAAATGACGAGCTCCTTCGGTAGCGCTGTTAAAAGCACCCATAGAATCGGCAGCAGCTGTGTAGGCATGCTTTACCTTATCGAGTTCGGCAGCGACCGCTTTGGTCTTAGCCGCCATTTCTCCAGAAGCTGCAGCAGCATCAGCCATAGTATTCAAGCTTGATACCGTAGTGTTGAGTTGTTGAAAACTCTTTCCCAAACGGCTTAATACATCTTGGTTGATATCGGCATCTTTCATCATCTTATCCATCTTACCCACCACCGAAAGTTGTTCTTCGGCATGGCTGGCATCCTCAATGGCAGGATACTTAATGTACAATACACCATAGAGGGCAAAGATGAGCGCCTCGGTAGTCAGACCGATCCAAAGCCAGGTATCGGCGTCGGGAGCATGAATGATCTTACGAAGAGCACCCCAAATTACCAGGGCGGCTCCAAATGATACGCCTACGTCTACCCATTTACTTACTTTGGAAGGAATAGCTGCTGCCATAATTCGAAACGTTTAGAGGATGATTGGTTGTATTTAATAGAGATTATTTCATAGAGGTAGCGGGAAGGTCGATCACGCAACGGAAGCCCACGTACGATTTAGCGGAATCTTGGTACTCATAAGTAGCCGTACCATTCTGGATAAAGTAGCCGACATCTTTCCAGCTGCCGCCGCGGGTAATCTTACGCTTCATCAGCGGTGGATCATCCTCTTTAGCATTCCAACGAACATCGGGGTTCATATCGTGCTGAAAATTGTTACGTCCTTCGTAATAGATGGTAGAGGTCCACTCGGCTACATTTCCAGCCATGCAATACAGACCATAATCGTTGGGCCAGTAACTATCGGCACGCACGGTGTAGAAACCACCGTCTTCGGGATAGTTACCACGCCCGGGCTTAAAGTTCGCCATCAGACAACCCTTTTTGTTGCGGGTATAATAATTTCCCCAAGGGAACATGGTCTGCGAACGACCTCCGCGAGCGGCGTATTCCCACTGCGCTTCTGTAGGCAAGCGAAAATCAGATTCTTGCGGACGTTTTTTCGTATCTAGATACGCATTGAGATAATGTGTTCTCCACTCGCAAAAAGCAACCGCCTGTTTCCAGCTAACACCCACCACTGGATAATCTCCAAATGAAGGATGCATAAAGTAGCGCTTGGTCATGGGCTCGTTGTATGAATAAGAGAAGTCACGGATCCACACCAACGTATCAGGATAAATGGGCGTATCTTTTTTTACAATGAAAGAAGAGAGTGGCTTGCCGGCATTCTCGCGACGAGCGGCCTCTTTAAGGTCGAACACTTCAGAATGATAGATAATCTTAGAAGGATCGAGTTGCTTTTTTCCAAAGATGCGATCGTTGGGAGGAAGAATGATATCGGTGCTACTCAATTGCTCCATGATCTTGGGATCATTCCATTTGAGCGAGCGGGCCTTAACCCAATCCACATGTTCCTCACCATCGGGCCCTGCCTTAACATAACCCATCTTACGAGCAACGACCGAGTCGCGTACCCACATTACAAATTGGCGATATTCATTGTTAGTAATCTCGGTCTGGTCCATCCAAAAACCCGAAATAGAAATAGACCGATTACGGGCGCTGTAGGCATACGCAGGATCCTCATCGCTGGGCCCCATCCGGAAGTTTCCTTGGGGTATGTAAACCATGCCGGGAGGACGGGGCAGTGTATAACGGGCACCAGGCGCCACGCCGCGCAGCATACCATCGTTGACCATCGCAGATCCACTTTTCTTTTTGCTTCCCAAAATGCCGCATCCCGCCAACGAAAACATGGCGATCAGGACCAGCGACAGATAACAAAGGTTCTTCATTTTCATACACTTAAAGGGTAGGGACAAATATAACACTTGGAGGGGTAGTTTTTCTTTAGGTTTAAGAGAAATTTTACGCGCCTCGTCATTGTAAATCCCGGGTGTAAACGATATGCATTGTCGAATTATTGCCAAGTCACCTGTTAAAGTAAGATCTTTATTTAGCCTTGTCGATCAACGACATAAGATCGTCTATCGTGTAAACAGGGGGTTGGCAGGCATAATTTTTACAAAGCCAAAGGGCCGTTTGATCACCGCAATCTTTACCGCGTAAAAGGGGGAAGCGATCGTCGGCCTCGGCCGAAGTCTGCAGCACCCTGTACGGAATATACTCTTTTAAAATATTGTTTTTAAGTTGATTATGATCTTTTCCCACCACCGAGATCTCGTTTGTACCCACGAAGAATTCCTGCAAAAGACAGGCCCAATTGCCAAAAGAAGTTGGATAACGCAAGATGGCGGTGCCAAGAGTCTCGGTCATCTGGCGACTTTTTTGCTCCCAGTCAGGTCGGTCAAGCAATAAAGAAAGCTGATGCAATAATTTGGCCATCATTGCATTAGAAGAGGGAACCGCCCCATCGTAGACCTCTTTTTTACGGAGGATGACATCCCCTTGCCCCTCCCTGGTATAGAAGAAAAAAGGCGTCTCGGCATCCGAAAAAGCGCCCACTATATAATTTGTTAAAGTTTCGGCTTCATGCAGCCATTTGGCATTTCCAGTCACCTCGTGGAGACTCACCAAGGCTTCTCCCAGATAGGCCAGGTCTTCTAAAAAAGCCGGATGGCGAGCCTGTTGCTTAAATACGTGAAACCAATTACCGTTATGCCCTCGAAAATGTTTCAGCAAAAACTCCATGTTCGAGTTGGCCAATGCCAGATAACTCTCGTGACCGGTAATGGCATATGCCCGGGTGCAAGCTTTGTTCATAAGGGCATTCCATCCCAAGATAATTTTATCATCCAGCAAAGGGCGAATACGCGTATCGCGAACCAGCATCAATTTTTGCTTACACTCCGCTAACCAACTACGAAATGTCTCTTGCTGTAAGCCATGCTGTGCACAGAAGGCATCGAGTGGTTGTTGAACCCACAAAATATTAGTGTGCTCCCAATTGCCTTGCTCACTTACGCCATAATAGGCATTGAACAAAACAGCGTCTTTTCCTAGTACTGCTTCGATCTCCGTAGCAGACCAGGTGTAGAATTTTCCTTCTACTCCTTCTGAATCAGCATCGAGGGCTGCATAAAATCCTCCTTCTTTGCTTTGTAATTCGCGGCTTACAAACTCCATCGTCTCTTGCACCACGCTACGATAATTCTCGTTCTTTGTTAGCTGATACGCTTCGGCATAGGCCACAATCAACAGTGCATTATCATAGAGCATTTTTTCAAAATGCGGTGCCAACCATTCTGCATCGGTTGAGTACCGCGCAAAGCCACCACCCAGCTGATCAAAAAGCCCGCCGTACATCATCTTATCGAGCGAGAGCAATGCTTGTCGAAGCGAAGCATCATCATTAGTAAAATGATAGTGTCGCAATAAAAACAAGATCGTAAAGGTTTGAGGAAATTTAGGAGCCTTACCAAATCCTCCCCAGGTAGTATCTGCCTGTTGCAATATTGTAGCTGCAATCTGAGAAAGTGAAGATTGCGATACCAGATCTTTATCTGTGGCCGCCTTTACTCCAAACGAATTAGATTGTTGCAGATGGGCTGTAAGATTTTCTGCCTGGGCTAGCAACTCGTGCTTTCTTTCTTTCCAGGCTTGTTGCACACCCAGTAAGGTTTCTTGCCACGAGGGACGATTAAAAGCCCGAACCGGTGGAAAATAAGTCCCTCCATAAAAGGGCTTGGCATCAGGCGTTAAAAAAATATTCAGTGGCCAGCCCCCCGATCCACTGATGGTTTGCAATGCGTCCATGTAAATATGATCAAGGTCGGGACGCTCTTCGCGATCAATTTTTATGTTGATGAAATGTTCGTTCATGATGGCCGCCGTGGCTTCGTTTTCGAAACTCTCTCGCTCCATCACATGACACCAATGACAGGCTGCATATCCAATGCTTACCAATACCGGTTTGTCCTCTGCCTTTGCGCGCTCGAGGGCCTCTTGCCCCCAAGGATACCAATCTACCGGATTATGCGCATGCTGCAACAGATACGGAGAGGTTTCCTTGGCCAGTCGATTGGTAAAATGGGTAGACATACTTCGAACAACGAAGAAAATAAAGATTGGTTGGCAACAACGATTATTTCTTGGATTGACGGGCCGCCAAATACTGGTCGAGGGCTGCCACCATGCTGGGTGCTTTGGGGGCGGGCGCTGCAATAGTTAGCGTGAGACCGCTTTCTTCTACGGCTCGAATTGTATTGCTGCCAAAAGCACCGATCAGCAACTCTTGCTGTTTAAAATTGGGGAAGCTATCAAAGAGACTCCTGATACCGCTGGGAGTAAAAAAACAGATCAGGTCGTACGACTTTTTTGCAAACAATGGTTTGATATCGCAGCTCACACTTCGATACATAAAACCCAGCGTAAACTCGCACTGATTAGCCTTTAACCAACTTACGATCTCGTTGTCTTGCTGATTCTCGGAGCAGACATAGAGAAACTTTTCGTTAGCCTTATGCTTGGCGATCACATCGAACAGACTCTTGTTGGTACCATCGGCACCAAAGAAAACTTTGCGCTTACGGTAAAGAATAAATTTCTGTAAATAGAGGGCCACCGCCTCGGTAATACAGAAGTATTTAGTGTCTTGCGAAATACTCACTTTCATCTCTTCGCAAAGACGAAAGAAATGATCAATGGCATTGCGACTGGTAAAAATAATGCCTGTGTAAGAGGCGAGATCGATTTTTTGTTTGCGGAAATCCTTGGCAGGAATACCTTCGAGTTTAATAAACGGACAAAAGTCGAGTTCGAGATTAAATCGTTTTGCCAGTTCGAAATAAGGCGACTTATCGCTCTCGGGGCGAGGCTGCGAAATTAAAATATGTCTGATAATGCGCTTTGCCGCGGTGCTTTTACCCCCTTTACTACTCATATTCTCACTGGTAATTGGGTGCAAAAGTAAAAATTTTTATCCAAAATTCAGCACGATCACCTTGTAAATGATGAGCAAGGGAGCTATCTCGAAACCAACCACATACAGCAAGAAGTGAAATCCAGAAAGTTGTACTTGTTTGCGCACGACCCTAAAACTCAGTAAGAGCCGATACAGCAACAAGGCGATCAGCACGATCCACGATAGCAGCAATGCCAGCGTAAAAACAGGGGTTGCAGCAAAGGCCATGATGACCACCAGCGGCAACAAAAAAATACCCGTCATCTTGTTGATGGTAAATACCGTGAACAGATAGGAATTAGCAGCCTCTTTAGCTCTAAAGAGCCAACCCGTAAGACGAAGCATACTGTATTTGGTCAGGTAGGCTGCAGCCACCGCCAATAAAAGATAACCAAACAACGTCCAAAAGCTACTAAAGGGATTATGCGCTGTTTGCTCAATCCATAAGCTCAAGTAAAATCCGACCAGCATAAAGAAAAATACATTGAGCAAAAAGGAGGGAAGCGGCGTTTGGCTCAATTGTTCACTCAAATGGCGTTGCTTGAGTGTCGTTCTAAAAAATAAACGAAACAGGTCTTGCATGTACTTCGGAAAAGCCCTTCGGATAACAGCAAAGAAAAGCACCAGCGCCACCATAGCGTAAAAGACCAGGTCTTTGTTAACAGGCTCGTGCACTACCATTTGCTTTTCTAGGGTAACAGGACCAGTCATATTAAAATAGGGATGTGCACGAAGTGCTTCGCGCGAAATACTATTTTGGTACCAGCTAGCATTGTCTTGCGCCAGCACTCCTCCACTTAAAAATATCCAGCCTAGCAAAAAAAGAGATAGTCTCATCTAAGACAAAACTAATAAACCAACTGCAAAAGCGATATTTGTGGCACTACTCAATTTTTATGGCGGGCATCTACCTTCATATTCCTTTTTGCAAACAGGCCTGCCACTATTGCAATTTTCACTTTAGTACCTCTTTGCGCAACCAATCGGAGCTGGTGACGGCGCTGGCCAAAGAGATAGTATTGCGAAAAGACTACCTGCAACAGCAACCGGTCAACACCATTTATTTCGGAGGAGGTACTCCAAGTTTACTGCCCGCAGAAGCGTTATCGTTCTTGCTAAATACCCTCAAAGAATTGTTCGTTTACAATACCGAGACTGAGATTACCCTAGAGGCCAATCCCGATGATATTAGCGAAGAGAACTGCCGTACCTGGCAACAAATGGGAATAAATCGACTTAGCATCGGGGTGCAAAGTTTTAAAGAAGAAGAGTTACGCTGGATGAATCGAGCCCACTCTGCGGTACAATCGGTAGAAGGATTACAAATGGCAAGGCGCTTTTTTGATAATATCTCTATCGATCTAATCTATGGCCTTCCTCATCAAAGCCATGCGGATTGGCAATCCAACATAGAACAGGCCATCTCTCTGGGTATTTCGCATCTGTCTTGCTATGCGCTGACAGTAGAGCCTAAAACGGCGCTAGAAAAAAAGATCCGTACTGGTCAATACAGTCCCGTTGAGCCCGATAAACAATCCGAGCAGTTTATGCTGCTAATGAGTCGTCTGGAAAGGGCCGGCTATCGACACTACGAGATCTCCAATTTTGCGTTACCTCAAAAAGAGAGCCGTCACAACAGCGCATACTGGCAGGGCGCCCATTACCTAGGAATCGGCCCTTCGGCGCACTCGTACAACGGCAGTTCCAGACAGTGGAACGTTTCTAATAATGCACAGTACATCAAGGCTCTTGAGCAAGATGAGCTCTCCTTCGAACAAGAGATACTGACTCCGGTGCAACAGCTCAATGAGTATATCATGACCGCGCTACGAACTGATACGGGTATCGACCTAGTAAAAATCGGCGAGGACCGCCCGCGGTTGCTTAGGATTGCGGACCGCTATATCAACACCGGGCATTTGATGAAAAACGAAGCCAACATTTGGCTTACTAAAGAGGGAAAATTGCTGGCCGACGGCATTGCCGCTGCACTCTTTAAAGAGAGCTGAGGTTACCCATTAAATCGACCCTAAAAGTCGATCAGTAATATCGATAAGATGAGATAAGCTGATGAAATGAGCAGATCAGATTAGTGTTTGCTCCAGCGATTTGAATCCCTCGTCAGCAGGCACCTGCTCCCAAAGAATCTTATAAATCATCGAAGCAATAGGTATAGACGATCGCTCACTGTCGTTGATCAAATAAATACAGCGGCTGGCCTGGTAGCCCTCGGCCACCATATTCATTTCTGTCTCGGCTGCCTTTACCGAATAGCCCCGGCCGATCATGTTTCCAAAACGGCGATTGCGACTATGGGGAGAGTAACAGGTAACCAGCAAATCGCCTAAATATACCGAAGCAGCATAGTTTAGCGATTTACGATGATTGAGTTCGTCTTCTCGTTCGTGCACACCTACCACCACATGCTCAGCACCGAACTGCTTTAAGAATCCGGCCATCTCATCGGCTGCATTCGCTATGTAGACACTCAAAAAATTATCTCCGTAATCTAGTCCATGAGCTATTCCTGCTCCGAGCGCATAAATATTTTTTAGCACTGCCGCATATTGTACACCCAGTATATCGCCACTGACGATCGTATTGATATACTCGCAAGAGAATAACGTTGCGATCTGCTGCGTCGCCTTAAGATCGATTCCCGAAAAAGTGAGGTAAGAGAGTTTTTCTTCGGCTACTTCCTCGGCATGGCAGGGCCCCAGCACAGCAAAATAATCATCGAGCGCGACCCCGTATTGATCTTGCAAAAAGTAATTGAGTAACTCGTTGTTATCAGGCAGCAGTCCCTTGATGGCTGAGAGAACTTTTTTACCCTTAAAGTCATCGGCCGATAGCCCTTGCAAGCTACTCTTTAAGTAAGCCGATGGAATAGCCATTATCAACAGGTCGCAAGAGCTGACCACCTCTTTGACTTGTGTAGTAAGCGTAAGTAGCGAAAGATCGAAACGAACCGAGGGCAGGTACTGCGGATTTTGGCGCTTGCGCAGAATATGCTCCAACTGTTGTGGATGTCGAATACACCAATGAACGGAATGACCGTTTTGATTTAAGATCTTAACCAGTGCCGTAGCCCAACTTCCACTGCCAATAATGCCAATTTGCATGGTGCAATGTTAGCAAATTTGAGCCACTACTTCTCGTATAGCTCTTCTTTCTTAACAGACTTTACCTTGGCGCCATCCTTAAGTGTCTTACTAATAGCAGAGTAAGGGGCCGTAATTACCTGGTCTCCCTCTTTAAGTCCGGAGAGGATCTCGATATAATTGATGTCTTGCACTCCAGAGCGAACCACGACTTTTTTGGCTGTACCATCCTTCTGCAAAACAAATACGATCTCTTCTAATTCGTCAGAACCGGTAGTCTCTGCAGTAGCCGCGGAAGCTTCTTCGCCCTTTGATTCAGACTGTTCTTTCTTTTTATCGGCAACACTCATGTCACTTCCCTTAACACGAGCATTGACAGCCGTGATAGGTACCGCCAGTACGTCTTGCACCACCTTTGTACGAATATCGGCCGTAGCATTCATGCCCGGACGAAATGGAAAAGGCAGTTTAGCCAGGTCTTCGTAAGAAGATTTATCTAGCCGAATGCGCACTTCGTAGTTTGTAACATCATTCGAAGCAGCCAGGGCTGCTCCCTTGGTACTGCTGGCGATCTTGGTGACTACCCCTTTAAATTTTCTATTGTTATACGCATCGACCTCTACATCGGCTGAATCTCCGATGCTGATCTTTACAATGTCATTCTCGCCTACATCGACGCGCACTTCTAGCACAGCCATATCGGCCACCGTCATCATCTCGGTACCCACATTAAAACTGTTTCCGGCTACTCGCTCCCCTTTTTTAACCTTAAGAGATGAGACTACTCCATCCATGGGTGCTACCAGTGTGGTGCGGCTGAGGTCTTTGTTAGCTCGGCTTAAACTCACTTGCGTGCCCTGCACCGAGGCCTGTAAGCCTCGAATGGATTGCTCGGCAGCATTCAGATTAGCCTGTGCCGAGCGAAGTGCAGTCTCGTTTTGTTCGAACTCGGCACGAGAGATTACTTTTTCGTCGAATAACTTTTTGTTTCGATCGTAGGTCAACTGCGCTTGGCGAAGCGTAGCACGCAGTGCATCTTGAGCCGCTTTGCTATTTTCTACATTGGCAGCGGTCTGGTTGACCCTCGATGCCGCCTCATCACGCTGTAATGCATATATATCGGCGTAGATACGAGCTAACACCTGGCCCTTACGTACAGAGTCGCCTTCTGCTACATTTAGTTCGGTGATCTCTCCGGATATATCAGGACTAATTTTGACCTCTACTTCGGGATAGATCTTACCACTGGCATTGACCGTCTCTACAATAGTGCGTTTGATGGCATTTTCGACCACTACTTTTTCTTCTTGATCGCCCTTGGTGAGTGTTTTGCCAATGGCTCCCAGCACCACAACTGACACGGTAATAATCAGACCCCATTTTAATTTCTTATTCATAATTGTTCGGTTATAATGATAGCTATAAACTTTTAAAAAGCAGTTATTGTAAACGGATGCCCTGCCCGCGATAGAACTCGAGCAGCTTCATCTTAAAAACAAAATCATATTGTGAGAGCAGCGACTGAATACGGGCCCGCTGCAAATTACCCTGGCTATTGATAAGCTCGAATGCAGAGAGCAAGTTCAACTCATAGCGACGAGCAGCAAATGAAAAAGCTTTTTCGGCTGTAGTGAGCGATTTTTTATCGGCCTCGTTCTTTTGCAAAGCGGCCACCGCATCGTTATACGCTCGGTAAATATCTTGCTTGAGTTGTCTCTCCCCCTGCTCCAATTGCAAGTTGAGCTGCTCCAGATTTAGTTTAGAGCGATCGACATTAAGTCTTGCCGAGCGGCCATTAAAAATGGGCAAGTTCATTCCGACCCCAATAGATTGACCAAGGTTGGCATTGAACTGCTTGCCCACAGCGTCGGGTTTAAAATAACCCACAACGTTGTTACCAAAGCTGAAACTAGGAACTTCTACCGGAAAGAAAACACCGCCTGCATTTACACGTGCCCCAGAGCTAACATACCCATTCAATACCTGGTTGTATATCTCTTTCTTAAAGCGGATTGCATTAGTATTTAAACTTCCAAAGGCCGAGAAACTCGGCAACAGACGAGCGCGGGCAGCTTCGATGGTTTGCTGCGCCGACTGAATACGAAGCCGATTTACTTTTTGTTGGGGCAGCAACGTGAGTGCATTTTGATAGACCGCTTCGGGTTGAAGATCGGCCAGGGCCATTACAGGAATTAGATGAACCGGAGGCTCCGCTATATCAAAATCAGCAGCCGCATCCAGATTTAGCAGCGCCTTTAACTGCAACAGCAGCTGCACCGATGCCGTTTGCGCAGTAATTAGAGAGGCACTGTCGCGGGCCAATTGAGCCTCAAGTTCGGCTGCGTTGATCTCGGGCAACACGCCTGCATCCACTCTTTTGCGTGTATCATTAAGCTGTGCACGTACCTGCTCTACCTGCACCATAGCCACCTTGGCCTGCTCTCTGGCCAGCAGTAATTGCAAGTAAGAAACAGCCACATTCAACGAAATATCATCCATAATCTTGCGGGTCTGCTCGCGGTCGGCCTCCCAGGTAAGTCGGCTGGCTTCTCGGCTTTTTTTAATCGCAAACCAGTTGAACAGGCTCACACTGCTTTGCATTTGCATCCCGACATTAAAGAAGTTATTGTCTTCGAGCACACCGGTGGTAGGGTTCTCGGAACGTCCCAGTCGGTAGCCAGCATTGGAACCAAAATTGAGTGTCGGGAACTGACCGAACTTATTACCCAGGTAATTGAGTTCAGAAAAACGGGCCTGCAAATCGGTTTGGCGCACCGAAATATTATTTTGCACGGCATATTCGACGCATTGCCGCAGGTCCCACTTGGGTTGGGCCATTAGCGGAGCGGCCATTATCAGCATCCACCAAAAAAGAAGGTTCCTTTTCATAGACCGCAAAATTAAATCAATTGACCGCGGGGCCCACTGATTTTTTACAAGCGGTTCAAATGGCGTGGCAGGGGTTGAGCGAGGGCTTTTACAGCATCTCTAGCGCTAAAAAAGGTGTCCCTATTGCTTACGATGATAGAAAACAAAGTACAGCGCCAAAAATAAAGCCAGCAAACCCGTACCGGTCAAGGCGGCATTCAGGTCTTTCATAAACACCCCCGTGGCAATCACTACATAGGCCAGTATAAAGAATGAGGCAAAGAAGGGAGTATAGCGCGTAAAGCCCCCCAGCTTAGTATTCTGTCGTTTACGAAGAATAAACAGAGCCGCCGCCGAGCTGGCCATGCCTATACAATCTAAAAACATGCTAAAATTCAAGATCGGATCGACCCCTTTACCCAAGAAGCTAACAAAGATGGTTACCAGCGAAAAAACAGTTAGCCCGGCTGTAAGGGCGCCTGTCTTTTCGTTACGATTCGAAAAAATGCGCGGAAATACCTTATCGACACTCATCGCATACATAACCCGAGGATTACTTAACAAGATCACATTTACATAAGCCATCACCGATATAAACATCAGCATATCGAAAATCTTGGCACCCGCTTTTCCAAACCACGCTTCGCAGAGCAACGCCCCAATAGCTGTTGCGTTTTTCATAGGTTCGAAGCCAATCACTTTTGTATATGCCAGATTGATAGATAAATACATTAATACAACGATAAGGATGCCGATCAAGATTCCCTTCGGAATACCACTAGGCTTTTCGGCCTCGGCCCCAAAATTGATCGTTTGTTGATAGCCGCCAAAAGCGAAACTGACCGGAATCAGCGACACCACAAACAAAAACCAAGGACTGTGTTCTGTAAATCGATAAAGCGGATCCTCCTCATTATAGCCATGGGGTGATACTGTAACCCCCTTTAGCATACTGGCAATCAAAATAACGATCATCGATAATTTAAAGATGGTCAGCAAATTCTGGGTGCGACTGCTGGTGCGTAATCCAAAAAGGTTGACCACATAAAAAATACCTACTGCTACAATTGCCACCATCGTATTAAAAAAGGTACCACTGGGTTTTCCATACAGCAAATCACTCACA
>CANGYW010000044.1 GCA_947458335.1 Chitinophagaceae bacterium
AAGAAATTTCCTGCTGGTGTTCCATAATCTCTTGCGCCCTTCTTTCTTTTTCGTCGGCGGGTACATCATCAATTAACTGATGGGCCGAGGTATCTTCTTCGTGCGAGTAGGTAAAGATGCCCACTCGATCGAATTGATGGAGAGTCAAAAAATCTTTGAGTGCTGCAACATCGGTATCCCTCTCTCCGGGAAAGCCTGCAATCAAAGTGGTACGCAAACAAATACCGGGCAAACGCTCTCGAATTGAATAGATCAGTTCATCCATCTCAGCGCGAGTTATTTGCCGCTTCATGGCTTTTAGCATAGCATCGGAAGCATGCTGTAATGGCATATCAAGGTAATTGCAAATGTTAGGTCGCTCGCGCATCACATCGATGATTTCTAACGGAAATTTAGAAGGATACGCATAGTGTAACCGAATCCACTCCAACCCTTCGATGTCGGCCAACCTATGTAACAAATCGGGCAGCATCCGCTTCTTGTAGAGATCAAGGCCATAGTAGGTAAGTTCTTGCGCAATCAACATAATCTCACGCACGCCCTTCTTTACTAAGCCCCGCGCCTCTTCGACCAACACTTCGATTGGCTTGCTCAGGTGTTGCCCGCGCATGAGCGGAATGGCACAAAATGAGCAAGTACGGTTACACCCTTCCGAAATCTTCATATAGGCATAATGCCTGGGCGTAGCCAGCAACCTTTCGCCCAACAAATCTGCCTTGTAATCGGCTTCGAGTTCCTTTAGCAACAAGGGTAACTCCATGGTACCAAAATAGGCATCCACCTCTGGAATCTCGGCCTCGAGATTATTTTTGTACCGCTCGCTCAAGCATCCAGTAACATATACTTTATCGAGCTTACCTTTTTTCTTGAGTTCGACCTGACGCAAAATAGTATTGACACTTTCTTCTTTAGCCTTGTCGATAAACCCACAGGTATTGACTACGACAATATTATGATCAGACTTCTTGTTCTCGTGTACCACCTCCATATCATTAGCGGCCAGCTGTCCGCTCAGCACCTCGCTATCGACCATATTCTTACTGCATCCAAGTGTAATGATATTGATCTTATTGCCTTGTCGATTTCGGGTTCTCATGCTTGATGGGTTTGCCAGGTAAAAAGACTGTCCACAAAAGCTTTTCTGTCAAATACAATCAGATCGTCCATTTGCTCTCCTACTCCAATGAATTTAACAGGTATATTAAATTGGTCGGCTATGGCAAGCACTACTCCACCCTTGGCCGTACCATCGAGCTTGGTGATGGCTAGCGCGGTTACTTCGGTAGCTGCCGTAAACTGACGGGCCTGCTCCACTGCATTTTGCCCAGTAGAACCATCCAATACCAACAACACCTCGTGTGGAGCATTAGGGATGGTTTTTTGAATAACGCGTCGGATCTTGGCAAGCTCCTCCATTAGATACGCTTTATTATGAAGCCGCCCGGCCGTATCGATCATTACTATATCCGATTTGCGGGCTACCGCACTCTGAACGGTATCGAAAGCGACGGCGGCCGGATCACTGCCCATGGGCTGTTTTACAATAGGAACACCCACCCGATCGCTCCAAATGGTCAACTGATCGACTGCAGCCGCCCGAAAAGTATCGGCTGCACCCAATAAGACCTGCTTTCCGGCTTGCTTAAACTGGTGCGCCAACTTACCGATAGTGGTGGTCTTTCCAACTCCGTTTACCCCCACTACCAAAACAACGTAGGGAGTAGAGGGAAGGGCTTCACTAAATTCATATAAACTTGATTTTTTGTTGTTTATAAGAATTTCTTCAATTTCATTTTTAAGTATAGAATTAAGCTCTGCCGGATCCATATACTTATCGGCAGCTACCCTCTTTTCGATCCGGTCTATGATTTTGGCCGTGGTCTGAACGCCTACATCAGCCCCGATCAGCGCCTCCTCGAGATCAGCCAGGATATCGGCATCCACCGTAGATCTCCCGCTCACTACCCGGGCTAGTTTTGCTAAAAAACCCTCCCGGGTCTTTTGCAAGCCCTGGTCTAGTGACTCTTTTTCTTTTTTTCCAAACAGTTTATCGAAAAAACCCATAGGCTAAAATGTATCTTAATAAAGGGCTAAAGCTACGGCAAATAAAAAAGCCGCCACACCGAGAGCATGACAGCTAAATTTCTTTCTGACCCTACCGGGCACTCAGATTATTTTTGGGCTAAGAACTCCTTAACCTTGTCTTTGTGCACCATTTGCTCCTTGAACGTGTAAGCACCCGTCTTAGGACTGCGAACGGCCTTTATCACTTTAGTATAGTTCTTTGCTTCTGCGGCTTGCTTGGGGTCTTTCTTAATCGCCGTCTTTGCTGCTTTTGCCATGATGAATGGTTGAGTAGTACGTTAATAAAATTACTTAATCTCTTTGTGCACGGTGACCTTCTTGAGAATGGGATTAAATTTCTTTAACTCCAAACGCTCTGGGTTGTTCTTTTTATTCTTAACCGTGATATAGCGGCTGGTACCGGGCTTGCCACTGGTTTTATGTTCGGTACATTCCAGGATAACCTGTACTCTGTTGCCTTTCTTTGCCATGATAAGTTGACTTTAAATAATTAGATTTTTTCGCCTTGGGCACGCAACTGTTTTACTACACTGTACAAGCCGTTCTTATTGATTGTACGAATAGCTTCTGTAGATAACTTTAACGTGATCCATTTGTCTTCTTCGGCCAGATAAAATTTCTTCTTCTGCAAATTGGGTAGAAAACGACGCTTGGTCTTGATATTAGAGTGGGACACTTTATGACCTCCGATGGGGGTCTTTCCGGTGACCTGACATACTCTTGCCATATTTACACGATTTTGGGAGGGCAAAGGTAAGGGAAATCAGGCAATTGGCAACCATTTATCAGTTTTTTTTGGCCCCAGAGGCCGTCCGGGCAGGATCTCCCACCTTGGTGATTTTGAGGTTTTAAGGTACCTTTACGCCCTTGCTGATCATTTTTGATGGGCAGCAATCCACAGGTTAACTCTTTAACATTATAGAATTTATGGCATACGATGTAATTGTTCTTGGAAGTGGCCCCGGTGGCTATGTTGGCGCCATTCGTGCCGCACAGCTGGGCCTTAAAACAGCGATCATTGAAAAAGAAAGTCTGGGGGGCGTTTGTCTAAACTGGGGCTGTATCCCCACCAAAGCCTTACTGAAAAGTGCCCAGGTCAACGAATATATCAAACATGCCAAAGACTATGGCATAGAAGCTACCGGCACTCCTCAATTCGATGCGGTTATCAAACGCAGTCGGGGTGTAGCCGACAAGATGAGCAAGGGCGTTCAATTTCTGATGAAAAAGAACAAGATTGATGTTGTGATGGGGTTTGGAAAGCTGGTCGCTAAAGGCAAGATCGAAGTAACCGACAAAGATGGCAAAAAGCAGATCGTAGAAGGTAAGCATACAATCATTGCTACTGGAGGACGCAGTCGTCAACTACCCACCATGCCTATCGATGGAAAAAAGATTATTGGATATCGAGAAGCGATGGTGCTACCGCAGCAACCCAAGTCGATGATTATAGTTGGCAGTGGCGCCATTGGCGTTGAGTTTGCGTATTTCTACAACAGCATGGGCACTAAGGTTACCATCGTTGAATATTTGCCACGGATCGTTCCTGTCGAAGATGAGGAGATCTCGAAAGAGCTAGAGAAGCAATATAAAAAAGCTGGCGTGCAGATTATGACAAACAGCGAGGTCACCAAGGTCGATACCAGCGGAGCCGGAGTAAAAGCAACCGTAAAGTCCGCCTCGGGCGAAGTGGTACTCGAAGCCGACATCTTGCTGAGCGCGGTGGGTGTAGCCGCTAACATCGAAGGCATCGGTCTTGAAGAACTGGGCATAAAAACAGAAAAAGGAAAGATCGTTGTCGATAAGTATGGACAAAGCAATATCGGGGGCATTTATGCAATTGGAGATTGCTCGCCCGGTCAGGCGCTGGCGCACGTGGCCAGTAAAGAGGCCATACTCTGTGTAGAGGCAATCGCTTATAACGAAAAGAAATATCATCATCTTCCGGAACCTATCGACTATAACAATGTACCCGGTTGCACCTACTGTATACCAGAGATCGCTTCGGTGGGTTATACCGAAAAACAAGCCAAAGAAGCCGGCTACGAAGTAAAAGTGGGTAAGTTTCCGTTGAGCGCCAGTGGTAAGGCCTCAGCCGCGGGACATACCGAAGGATTTGTAAAGGTCATCTTCGACGCAAAATATGGAGAGTGGCTAGGTACGCACATGATCGGCTACAATGTTACCGAGTTAATTGCAGAAACTGTTACTGCACGCAAACTGGAAACTACTTATCATGAAGTACTAAATGCCATACACCCCCATCCCACCATCAGCGAAAGCGTAAAAGACGCCATCGAAGTAGCCTATGGTGAGGCCATTCACCTGTAACCTGTTTTAAAAAATAAAATCAAAGAGGGCTCCTAGAAAGGAGCCCTCTTTTTGCATTGCCAGTTTTTTTTGGTTGCGACCAGTAAGAACAACGCCAATAAGGCAAGCACTAAGGTAAAAATGCTGCCTAACCCCGACACTTTTTTTTGATCTATTCATTTACAGAAAATTGTACACTACCTTTAGGCTCTATGATTTGGCAATCTTTGAAAAGAACCTGTGGTTGGTCACTTCTGCTGACCGTCTTAGCAGTAAGCGGATGCAACGAAAACGGTCAAACATCCACGACCGAAATAAAGAACCGAACGGTCGCGACCCCTGGAGTGGACGTGGTCGCCACCTTTCCGCACGACTCTAGCTCTTACACGCAAGGATTGGTCGTGTATAAGGGTCAACTCTATGAGGGAACCGGCCAATACGGTGCCTCTGCCCTGCTTAAAACTGATCTGACCACTGGAAAGGCGATACGACGATTAACGCTAGATCAGGCCTATTTTGGAGAGGGTATTACCATTTTAAATGATACCATCTACCAATTGACCTGGAAAGAGCAAACCATCTTTGTCTACGATTTGAACTTTAAAAAGATAGGCGCCTTTACGATAGACAAAGAGGGATGGGGCCTAACCAACAATGGCAGCCAACTAATCTTGACCAATGGCAGTGGAGATCTTTTTTTCTATGAACCCTCTACGTTGAAACTACTGCGGGTACAAACCGTAACTGAAGCCGGCAGCCCCAGCTTTAATCTCAACGAACTGGAATACGCAGAAGGGTTTATTTATGCCAATCAATACACTTACCCTTACGTTCTTAAGATCGATCCAAACACAGGAGAAGTAGTGGCCAAATACGACCTATCGAGACTCTGGGAACAGTGCCGCCAACGCTACCCCAATACGGAGGTTCCTAATGGAATCGCGTACGACAGCGAACAAAAGAAATGGTACGTAACCGGAAAGAACTGGCCCCTGCTCTACCAAGTTCAATGGGGCCATTGACGGCAGCAATAGATGATAGAGCTGCATTTTTCCTTATCAGCCAGCGCTTTAAGGTTAGAAGCGAGTCCAATCAGCAAAGCATGAGCATAAGCCGTGCGCCCCGAGCGGTAGCTCGTACTTAACAGCGACACATAGAAGCTATCAAACCACATCGGAAATGTCTCCGTTAGTAATAACTGATGAGTCGAAAGTAGCGCGCGCATAGAACGGGGCGTAAAATGATACAAATGACGCGGAACATCATAAGCTGCCCAATGCTCCCCAAAAGTTACAGCATCAAAAGAAGTATAGTTCGGAACGGCGATAAAAATTTGTCCGTTGGGCTTCAGTAATTTTCGTAATTGAACTATCACATCTTGCAGGTGATGCATATGCTCAAGCACATGCCACAACGTAATAACATCATAGTGCGCCTCGGGTAATTGGTACAACTGGGTACTATCGACAGCCTGCACTCCAAATTGCTCCATCGCAATTTTTCGTGCCCCGGCATCCGGTTCCAGAGCGGTGACGGTCCAGCCTGCACGTTGCATGGTAGCCGCAAAGGCACCCGTACCACAGCCCACATCTAATAGATGTCCGGCCTTGCAGCCACTGGTCTTCTCAATAAGTTTTCTTTTTTGCCAAGTGGTAAATTTTCTAACCCCCTGATAGAGCTTGTTAACTAGTCCCTTATTGGTATTGGTGTGCGAAATATATTGCTCGAACTGATAGTAAGGGCCCATCGCTGTGGCGCTTGGAACATCTTGCGTAAATCGCAACTCACATTCACTGCATTCGAGCAGCGAGAACAATTGACCAGTAACAGAGAAATCTTTCACCTCTAAAACAGAGCGAAGACTACTGGCGCCGCACCCAGGGCAGAACGTATAGTGAATAGAATCGATCAAAACTCCTGATAACTTTTAGGAGAGGTTATCGCCTTAACCGGCGCAGGATTTGCAAAAGAGCTTGTCGTAAAAGAATGCTGATTAAGATGCCAACTTAGCCAAAGAACGGCAAGTACTACCCAAGACCAGATAATCACTTTCTCTATTGGAAAAGTGCCCTTTGTCTGATGAAGCAACTGGCTCATTTCAATTGAACTTCTGCTTTCTTCTCCCACTCTTATCTGGTGCTCGGCATTGTCACGAATAACCTTATTAGCCCCAACAGGTGTGAGCTGTAATTCAGTGCTATGAGATATAAACTGTAGGGTTCCTTTGTCGTCTTTCTTCCAAACGCCCCAACCTTTCCACGTCAGCGTATTTTGCTGGTTCAGCGTTCGTACTGCATCATCACAAAATAGCTGGTATCGTGAGACTGCATCTGTAGTATCTATGCCCAGTCTAAGCGAGAGCCACTCAACGAGCTCGGCAACAGGCTCAACAACTCCACTACGAAATTCATAGGTATGCTGAGGAGGAAGAAATTGGCGATTCCCTACATCAAATTGGGCTGGTTCCCTTTGCAGGTATAATATCCCAAGTCCTGCCAGGGGAAGCTTCTTTTTGAATAGCAAATATTCTTTAAGCAGATCGTTCAAGGCTTCTTTTTTTCGTCGAGCGAAAATACGATGCCGCCGCTACAATTGAACCCAAAGACTGGATTTAGGTTCCACCGCTGATAAGGCTGGTTAAAAAGATTATTGAATTGGGCCCACAGTTGCAGGGAGCGATTAAGCCGAAAAGACAGGCCTGCATTGAGATCGGCCGCTCCTTTTGCCCGGGTATTACTCTTATAAGCATCAACGTTAGGGGCCCCTCTAAAAAGTACTAGATCGGATTGTAACCAAAGTTGATCGGTGAGTGCCACCCGAATTGATGTTTGCCACTCCAGTGGCAACAAACCCCAAGCAACCGGCTGACCTTGTAGCTTAAAAAACCGATTTAGTAGCAGTTGCGAAGAAAAAGAGAACTCCTCGGCGACCTTGTAGGCAAATCGAGCATCCAACTGCAATTGATTTAACCGGTCGACACTAATGACTCTAAAGACGCTACGAGGAGCGATACTGGTATCGTTTATGAATAAAAGCTGGTTCTCGGCGGTAATAAACTGCGCACGAAAATCGTAACTGAGCCTTGGACTTACCTGTCCTTTTACCCCAATATACCGCTCGGTGAGACGGGTGGTCCATATGGATTCAGGCGCCCAGATCCAAGGATGTAGCGTCGCCAGTTCGCGGTAGCTGCTAGGGTTCCATTTTCCACTCCATCCTGCCAGCAAAATGGTTTTTTTATCTGGAATCGCATACGAGATACCAAGCTGAGGAAGCACAGCAAAATCACCCTGATTCCACGTGGGACTGACCCCAGCCTGAACTTGAAAAGAAGACTGCTGATAACGCACCGAAGGAGTGATTGCGAACAAAATATTTTGTAAAGGGGTTCCAGAAGGTCTGGGAATTAGAGAGCCTCGCTGGTGTATGTAGCGAATGGACTGCAACGAAAAAAGGGTTTGAAGTTGCCAACTGTCCCCTATCTGCTTTTGTAAGGGCGCTTGTATGTGTAGCTGGCTCTCCTTATTTTCTCTGTTATCGAAGAATTGATAAAAGCGAACAAGAGGTGATATAGTAATTCCACTGGAAGAAGGAGCAATAGAACGCAACTGAACCTGTGCGAGGAGCAATGAAAATTGCTGCCGAATAGAATCTTTCGGAAAACCAGTAACGGCTCGTAAAGAATCATAAGCAAGGTTATTGCGAATACTTTCTTTCTTAAACTCTACAGCCGAAGAGAGACTGAAAGATGACCCCTTTAGCCGCGTATACCCATCAGCCCTGATCTCGCTGGCCCTGTAAAAACGCATATCGCGGGCATCGGGGCGCTGGGTCATCGAAAGATACTGGCCATTTACTGAAAATCCTTTGTTAATTCCGTCTCCCCTGTCTACTCCGGCTCGAAAGTAAGGGTTACGAAGATTGCCATAACCGGCCTTTACAAAAGCACGGTTACTAAAAGGCCTCGCGGTATCGATCGTATAGGCAAGAGGCTGCACAGACCTAACTGAGTAGTCGAGCATCAGCTGACGGCTGGGAATGCGGTAAGGCAATACTTCGCGAGTTGTATCAACCGCAAGCGCTACTGCAGAAAAATTGATCTTAGGCGTCTCTTTTAAAACTGGACGAAAGCTGGATACAATCGTAACACCCGATGAAGCCACCGTATCTACCTGTGCCAAGACAAAGTGAGGCCGGATTAGACAAGAAAGAAAAATACAACCGTATACGATCGAGCTTTTTTTCATCCGCTTACTTTTTGAGGTGTCGATACTTTACCAGACTCGACCTGTTTAACTTGCTCTAATTTCTCCGCAGCCGCTTTTCTATACTCCTCGCTGTCGGCATTGTCTTTTACACTTTGGTAGGTGGCCTTTGCATTAAAGAAATCTTTTTGAGCAAAGTAGATATCTCCCAGTAACAAATAGGAACGGGTTACCCAATCCGCGTATGACCCCGACTTATTGATCGTCTCAAATGCGGCTTTCTCGGCTGCCCCATATTGCTGCTGACGAAATAAAGAAGCCGCCATTTCAAATCGAGCTTCGGCAGCCAGCGATGCCTTATTTAGCAATATTACCTGTCGCAAACTAAAGCGAGCCTCATCTTCTTTTGATTGCTTGCTATAGTTCTTGGCTGTTACCAAGGCCACTAATGCCTTATCGTCGCTGCTCGCCCCTTTCTCGTTTAAAAGAAGTGTTCCCCACTTGGCAGCCGAATCTAGTTGTTCTAATTGATAATGGGCACGTAATAAACCACGAAGGGCTTCGAGTTTGCTAGCGGCAACCCCGGTCAGTTGATATAAGTTACCATAGTATCTTACAGCATTCTCGTAGTTTTTCTGCTCAAAAAAACTTATACGAGAAGCCTGCAAAGCAGCCTCTTCGGCAAAGCGGTTAGGGGCCAGTGCCAACACACTGTCGTAATACAATAAAGCCCGGTCAGACCTCTTATCAGATCGTGCTATAGTCGCCAATAAGGTGTAAGCCTCGATTACAAACGCAGGCCTGTCTTGAGAGGCCAGATATTGCTCCAGTGCCTGATTCGCCTGGTCAAATAATTTATTTGTAAAAAGTTGCTCGGCCGAAGCAAATCGTAATGAGTCGGCCGAAGAAGCGCTTATAGCGAGTCCCTTAGAACGAACAAAATCTATAAACTCAGCAGAACGCCCCTCTTCTATATAAAGAGCCTTTAAACCATCGAGTGCTTCGGCCGCTTCTTCGCTATTGGAAAAACGATCGAGGACATATGTAAATTGCTCTCTTGCCGCCGCATTGTTATCACTATTATAATAAGCAATACCCAGTTTAAGATAAGCTTGTGGCAAGAGCTGCATGCTTTTTTCGTTGGCAATTATTTTTTGCAAGAACGGCTTGGCTAGGGCAAATCGCTCATCTTCCATGTAGGTATCAGCAATCGCCATCCAGCTGGACGTCAAAAGTGGAGACCCCGGGTATGAAGTCTCAAACTGCTGCAACAGCTTGATCTTCTCTTCTGGCTCCTTAATGCCAGCAATAGCAGCGAGTTGGTATAAGGCATAATCAGCCTCTCTCCACGAGAAATCAATCACCTTTCGGTACAAAGAAACTGCTGGACCGTATCGCTTAAGCATCAACAGGCAATCAGCCTCGCGAACAACAGCATCTTGCACCAGAGGACCGGCGTTCGATTCTACTTGACCGGAAACAGATTTAAAATTGGGAACTGCCTGCTCGTAACGTCCTAGTCGCAAATAAGCATATGCCAAACTATAGCGGGCATGTTGAGGACGAACCTCGCCCAAAACGGGAGCCCCTTTTTGCAGATACTGCTGTAAGAAATCTATAGCTTCTTGGTAGCGCTGGCTGCGAAACGCCAGCTCTCCTTTCCAAAACAATATATAGGCAAGCAGCGATTGGTTATAGGGATTATCCAGGGCCCGATCGAGCAATGCCTGGGCATTTTCGAGTTCTCCATCATTGATCAACTCGGCAGCACGACCATACAAAACGGGAACAAAAAGACGACGGGCCGATTCGGAAGGGACAGTCAACTGGTCTAGTAAAACCAAGGCCTCTTTGTAATTGCTGGTAGCCGCTAATACAGCCAATTGCAATTCTTTTGCCTCGGCAACATAAGAAGAATTGGGATAGTTAGCCATAAAGGATTGCAAGCCAGAGAGGGCCTCATCAAAGAATCCCAGCTGGTACGATAACTTGGCATGAAAAAAGCGGGCTGCCTCGCGCTGCTGTGAATGACTGCTATTGAGAGAACAAAATAAAAAAGCACTGCGAGCGGCAGCAAGATCACCCAGTTTAAGATACACATCGCCCAGCAAGAACATAGCGTGCTGACCTAATGAATCATTTTGTGTACTCAGTGAACGCAGGGACGAAACAGCACTAGACCAAGCTGCGGTCTGGTACTGACAATAGGCTATTTGGTAAGTGTCTTCGCGTGATATCGTTTGAACTTTAGTGGCATAGGCCGTAAGTTGCTCTAATGCCTGTACGTACTTCTCTTGCGAGAAATAGATCTTTCCCAATAATTGCTGTAATTCTTTTTGATGATAAGGAGCAGGAGTTTTTTGTTGACGTTCCAGCACGTACGAAAGGGCTTCTTCTCGCTGACCCTTGTTAAGTAGCAACTGTGCAATATAATAGGGAGCAAAGGGGCCATATATACTATCGAACTCCACTAGCTGGAGTTGCAAAAGAGCCTCATCCCAATTTCTTTCTTTGATTAGGAGCAATGCATAATAATAGGTAGCGTCTGTTTTATAAATCCCATTCGGCAATGACCGAACCGAATTAAAAAAGCCAGTAGCCTCTTTGTAGTGTTGTAGCACAAAATGAGCATAACCCTGCTGAAATTGGGCCGTGGCAATTTCTGGATTGTTAAAATGAGTAATCCCTGCCTGAGAGTACTGATCGATACAATCCGCCCATTGTCCTGTTCTAAAATAGTAATCGGCCAACGCCGCATGGAGACGATCTTTGAAGACCCGCAGGGATGACCCAGCCAAAAATTGAAGGGCATCTTGAGCAGCCTGTGGCTCGGCCTGACGTAGGCCACATAGTAACGCATAAAAGACTTTCTCTTGCTGATCTTGGCGCAAGTGAATATCGAGCCCTACCCTATACTGCTCCCGCCACTGCCTAAACAAAGGGCAAGCCTCCGCTAAATGATCTTCTTGAAACAACTTAAGGGCTACCGAATGCGGAGTCTCTACCGGATTGACACCAATGGCTTGCTGTGCAACTGCGAAATGAATCGGAACGACAAAAAGAATGAATACGATAAACAAGAATGGATTACGCATGCAGTTTTTCAATAACGGGGCGAATATTCAAAATATTTTAGGGCAGTCCAAGCAATCGTTGCAAACAGATGTGGATAAGTCTGGGTTTAAGAGAGCCTTAACAAAAAAGGCTTAGCTTAATATTGTAACAGAAAATCCAGCACATGAAAAAAATTTTTAGCACCCGTTACTCAGAGAATGCAGTCTCTTTGTCGCTGCTGCTGCTGAGACTGACTGCCGGCGGACTCATGCTACCGCATGGCTTTGATAAACTGATACACTTTGTTGAAAAGGCTAAAGATTTTCCTGATCCATTGCACATAGGATCCGTAGCGTCCCTTTCGCTGGTCATTTTTGCCGAATTCTTTTGCGCGGTGTTACTGGTAGCAGGGCTCATGACGCGAGTAGTGGTGATTCCCCTTTTAATCACCATGGGTGTTGCCGTTTTTGTCATTCACCATAGCGACGTATTCGGAGAAGCCGAACACGCTACCCTTTACCTTTCTGCTTACCTTGTTCTACTTCTAACAGGCCCTGGAAAAGTCAGTCTAGATCGCATGCTCGGCAATTGATGGCCGCTATGGAAGCATCCTTTTTGCCCAAATACCCTTCTCCGGCACCAAAGAGCAGCCCCTGGCTTAGCTCAGTTATCAGCCTGGTGGCATACCTGCTAGTAGCCTCTCTATTTATACGAGATATAAAAGTGGCCGTCATCTTAATCTTTATTTTGCTACTGCACGAGTTAGGCCACTATTTGGCCATGCGCCATTACCGATACCACGAAACGGGTATCTTTTTTATACCGCTTCTCGGCGCTTTTGTATCGGGATCTAAACGGACACTCTCTCAACAAGAGTCAGCTACCATCATATTAGCAGGCCCACTACCAGGCATGTTGCTGGGCACCTTACTACTCTTACTCACGCGCAATGTACCACTAGATCTATCTATTGCTTCCGTATTAAACTGGTCTGGAGCGGCACTGCTACTGCTCAACGGATTTAATCTTCTGCCGATCTACCCCCTCGATGGAGGTCAATTACTGCACAGGGTTTTTTTAGACGAAGAGAGTCTGCTGGGTCGAATCTTTGTACTATTTTCTGCGCTGCTGCTTACCTGGCTGGCCCTACAGCTGAAATTCTACGCATTGCTTCTGTTTCCGTTGTTGCTGCTGTGGCGTACTAGAAAAGACAAGACGCTAAAAAAAATCGAGGAGAGAATCGCGGCAGCTGGCATCGACACCGATGTAGATTACGAACAATTGCCCGACCAGGATTACTGGAAAATCAGAGCCATTCTTATCGAGGTACATCCCCGTTTTGCTTCGCTAAACCCTGCCACCAACGAATATGATAGCAAGGAGGCCTCCGTGCAAAGTCTAATTGCCTCTTTATTGGACCGAAAATTGATTATGGACCTCACAATAGCCAAAAAACTAATGATCGCTACCCTCTGGATTGCAGCACTAGCGTTTACAGCATTATTCGGTTTACTCACCTTGAAGGGACTTTCATAAAGCTGCTTAAACCAGTCCCCTTGTATCCATTAAAAAAGGCGGCATTACACCCGGCGAAGATCTGCCTTCCAAACCTTAATGGCCTCCTTGATCTGGTTTGGCGTTAACGATTCTTCGGCAGCGCGTCTTGCCAATGCAGGCATTTCCTCGTCTGTGGCAAATCGCAGGGCAATAATCTGACCCATCCGCAATCGTTTATCAAGCGGCTGTCCGGTGAGCACAAAATGACGCAGCCGTTCTTCGGCGCGAATAGCCCGATCTTGAACTTTAAGTCCATAGGAGCGAACCAATGCTACCAATGTGGCCAAAATAAAAAAGATCAAAACCAGCAAGATCGATGCAAAACAATTGGCCTCATTACAACGAAGCAGGTTTACGATACTAGCTATCAACCCTGCCAATGTTAGGGGCATGGCCATAAAGTGCCATAAAGGATCGTAGCGAACATGATTGCTGTATTGCTGTGTTTTCATAGTAAGAAATTGATGCTGTAAGATATGCTAAATTTGCAAAAAAAAGATTCCTTGAAAACACCCCTGGCCTCTCTTATTACGATCGGAGACGAACTGCTAATTGGCCAAACCATCGATACCAATAGCGCTTATATTGGACAACAGCTAAATTCGCTGGGCATCTGGGTGCGTAGACGCGTGGCTGTTGGGGATAATCGCGAAGAGATCTTAGCAGCCCTTCGAGAAGAGAGCCTACACTCTTCCATCCTTATTTTGACAGGCGGGCTGGGTCCGACGGCCGATGACATTACAAAACCCTTGTTGTGCGAGTATTTTGGAGCCACCCTAGTTCGCCACGAACCCACGCTAGAGCATATTCAACACTTATTCGAAAAGGTCTACAAAAGACCCGGGGCACTGCTGGAAAGAAACAAAAAACAGGCCGATTTGCCCGACAACTGTACCATCTTGCATAACCCCAGTGGTACTGCTCCTGGAATGTTGTTTACAAAAGAAGGAGTACTGTACATTTCGTTACCGGGCGTACCCCGCGAAATGAAAGACCTGATGCAAACAGCCGTTATACCCTATCTCGAAAAAAATATTTCTCGTCCTGCGATTTTACATAGAAGCGTGCTAACCTGCGGCATTGGAGAATCTATGTTAGCCGAGATACTGGCCCCCTTCGAATCGTCACTTCCTGCTCACATCTCGCTTGCTTATCTACCCAATTACGGGATGGTCAAATTGAGATTGACTGCAAAAAGTGAGTCTGCAGAAATACTTGCGCAAGAGTTAAATGAACGCATAGAACAACTTTGCGCTTTAACCGCCGAATACCTGGTGACCGACCAGGATATTTCTATGGAAGCGCTTGTTGGACAGTTGCTGGCCAACCACCACCTTACCATTGCCACCGCAGAGAGTTGCACAGGCGGACTCATTGCACATCAACTAAGCACGGTACCCGGTGCTTCTGCATATTTAAAAGGATCGGTAGTCTGTTACTCAAATGAAATTAAAGAATCAGTACTGGGTGTACACCATAGCACGCTACTACAGCACGGCGCGGTAAGTGAAGAGGTAGTTACCGAAATGGCAAAGGGCGCGCTTCGCGTACTTA
>CANGYW010000045.1 GCA_947458335.1 Chitinophagaceae bacterium
CCTATTACGCTGCCTTCTCAGGACATGGTGTTGGGTCTGTATTACATTACCAAAGGCAAGCGCTCTACCGATGCTGAGAAAGTAAAGGGAGAAGGTAAGGCCTTCTACTCTAGCGAAGAGGTGATCATTGCTCATAATGAAGGCAAGATTGACCTGCACGCTTGGATCCGTGTAAAGACACCGGTCAGAGACGAGAACGGTCAGCTCGAAACCAAACTCATTGAAACAACCGTGGGTCGCGTGCTCTTTAATCAGCACGTTCCTGCCGAGGTGGGTTTTGTAAATGCGTTGCTCACCAAAAAGAATCTTCGCGAGATTATTGGTGACATCATCAACATCACCAATGTTCCCAAGACGGCTAAGTTCCTCGATGATATCAAACAACTTGGTTTCCGTACCGCCTTCCGCGGAGGTCTGTCGTTCAACATCAACGACCTGATCATCCCCGATACTAAAGAAGAGCTGCTCGAGAATGCAAAGGCCGAGGTAGAGGAAGTATGGGAAAGCTACAACATGGGTCTTATTACCAACAACGAGCGTTATAACCAGATCGTTGACATTTGGAGCCGTGTAGATACCCGCATTACCGAAAGCTTGATCAAAGAGCTCAGCAACGACAAGCAAGGCTTTAACTCGGTATACATGATGCTCGATTCCGGTGCTCGTGGATCTAAGCAACAGATCAAGCAGCTGGCCGGTATCAGAGGTCTGATGGCCAAGCCACGTAAGTCGGGTTCTACCGGAAGTGAGATCATCGAAAATCCGATCCTCTCTAACTTCAAAGGAGGCCTGAACGTACTTGATTACTTTATTTCTACGCACGGTGCCCGTAAAGGTCTGGCCGATACCGCCCTTAAAACTGCCGATGCGGGTTATCTTACCCGTCGTCTGGTAGACGTGGCACAAGACGTAGTGATTACCGAAGAAGATTGCGGTACCCTGCGTGGTATTGCCACAACCGCCTTAAAGGACAACGAAGACATCATAGAGCCACTAAGCGATCGTATCGAAGGACGTACCTCATTGCATGATGTGTACGACCTGGTTACCGACAAGCTGTTGGTGGCGGCCGGCTCGGAGATTACCACAGTGTTGGCCAAAAAGATCGAGGATGCCGGTATAGAGACTGTTGAGATTCGCTCTGTATTGACTTGCGAAAGCAAGCGTGGCGTTTGCGTTAAGTGCTACGGTAAGAACCTAGCCTCGGGCGGTATTGCCCAAAAAGGAGATGCCGTAGGTATCATCGCTGCCCAGTCGATCGGTGAGCCCGGTACTCAGCTTACCCTGCGTACCTTCCACGTGGGTGGTGTAGCCGGATCAGCTTCTGTAGAATCAACCTTGATGGCCAAGTTCGATGGTACTATTCAGTTCGATGGCTTGCGTACTGTGGCTATTGCCAATAACGAAGGTGTCAAGACCAATGTGGTTATTGGTCGTACGGGTGAAGTACGAATTATCGATACTAAGAACGATCGTCTACTCATCACCAATAACATCCCTTACGGTTCTACGCTTAACGTAAAAGACGGGCAAAAAGTAAGTAAGGGCGATGTGATCTGCACCTGGGATCCATTCAACAACGTTATCATGGCCGAGATCAACGGTACCATTCGTTTCGAGAATGTTATCGATGGCGTCACTTACCGCGAAGAGGCCGACGAACAAACGGGTCACCGCGAGAAAGTGGTCATTGAGACCCGCGATAAAACCAAGATCCCATCTTTGTTGGTAGAAGGAAAAGATAAAAAGTCGTATAACCTTCCCACCGGAAGCCATATCATTATCGAAGAAGGTGATGAGGTCAAGGCTGGTCAGGTGATCGTGAAGATTCCTCGTATTCTTGGTAAACTCCGTGATATCACTGGAGGTCTGCCTCGTGTAACCGAGTTGTTCGAAGCACGTAATCCTGGTAACCCAGCCGTTGTATCCGAGATTGATGGTGTGGTTATTATGGGTGCTGTAAAGCGTGGTAATCGCGAGATCACCATTCAGGCAAAAGATGGTATTGAAAAGAAATACCTGGTTCCGCTAACGCGTCAAATTTTGGCGCAAGACGGAGACTTTGTAAAGGCCGGTACCCCGCTCAGCGATGGGCAGGTAGCACCGTTCGATATCTTGTCGATCAAAGGACCTTTTGCTGTTCAGGAGTATGTGGTTAATGAAATTCAAGAGGTATACCGTTTACAAGGGGTGCGTATCAACGATAAGCACATCGAAGTGATCGTGCGCCAGATGATGCGCAAGGTCAATATTGTGGATCCCGGAGATACCCGCTTCTTGGAAGATGATCTTACCGACAAGTTCGAATTTGTGGAGGAGAATGATTACATCTTCGATAAGAAGGTAGTTACTGAGATTGGAGATAGTGCTAAGCTGCGTGCCGGTCAGATCGTAACCCTTCGCGAAGTAAGAGAGGAGAATTCTATTCTGCGTCGCTCCGATAAAAAGCTGGTAGAGTATCGCGATGCAAAACCTGCTACCTCTTCGCCCACCTTGCTGGGTATTACCAAGGCTTCGCTTGGGGTGCAAAGCTGGATCTCTGCCGCTTCGTTCCAAGAGACCACTAAGGTGCTTTCTTCTGCCGCCATCAATGGCAAGACCGACGAAATGCTCGGCCTCAAAGAGAACGTTATTACCGGACATCCCATTCCGGCCGGTACCGGTCTTCGCGAGTTCGACCAGATTATCGTGGGAAGCAAAGAGGAGTACGAGTTGCTCCAAACGACCCGCGAGGCCATGGCCTTCGACGAAGAAGAATAAGCCTACTTATTCATCAATTTGTTACTATAAAAGGCCGCTTTTCAGCGGCCTTTTTTTATGCCGATGAACGGCTTGTTAAGCCTTTCCCAAACCGGGCTAATCGTTATATTTGTTGAAGGCTATCAAGGAATTTTATAAAAAAAATATTATGGGTAAAAACGCAATGATCGTATGGAATGTAGTGCTGACCATAGTGGCCGGCTGGCTATTTTTTTTGCAGTTGGGTGGCGGAAACGCGACCAGTAACCTGCGTAAAACGCGTAGCGATGCACCAGCCGGTCCGTTCCGTATGGCTTATTTTGAAATGGATTCGGTTGCGGCCAATTTCGAATTGGTCAAAGAGTTAAAGACTGAAATGCTCAAGCGTGAGGAGTCTATCAATGCGGAGATGGAAAAGTTGGCACGCAACTTACAGCAGAAATATAATTACTATCAAGAGCAAGCGAACACCGGCGTTATGAACCAGGCCCAAAGCGAAGCCGCCGGACGCGATATGAAGAATCTCGACGATCAGATGAAGAATCGTAAGCAAGCACTGGATGCGGAGTATGGAGATTTTGTGATGCGACGCCAAAATGAGATCAAATCTAAGATCGAGGCATTTTTATCTGATTACAACCAGTCACATCAATTTTCGTACATTATATCATACGAGCCTGGTCTTTTTTATTACAAAGACAAGGCCTATGATATTACCAACGATTTGGTAAAAGGGCTTAACGAAAAGTATAAGAAACAAAATTAGTGCCGGCTCTGCTGTATAACCCCTGCTTGCTGAATGCTTTGTTATGAACGCTACCCTTTGTAATAGCATCTTTGCGCGTTGTGTGCAAGATTATCATCACCACGACCGAATCGATGCCCCGTTACAGCAACCTTACTTAGTTGGTTCTATAGAAGCACTTCTCTATCATAAGTGTTGGGTCGATACTGTCCAATGGCACTTAGAAGACCTAGTGCGTGATCCGCAGATCGAGGCCACTGCAGGGCTTTTGCTAAAAAGAGAGATCGACCGCTCGAATCAACAGCGAACTGACATGGTTGAGTATATCGATGGTTGGTTGCTTGATTTTTATAGCGCTGTACAACCCCTGGCAACTGCTACATTCAATACGGAGAGTCCAGCCTGGGCCATAGACCGACTCAGTATTTTGAATCTCAAAATCTATCATATGCAGTTAGAGGCCGGTCGAGTCGAGGCTAGCCAGCAGCATCGAACTGCCTGCAAAGAAAAATGCAAAGTGTTATTGACTCAACAAGAAGATCTAAGCCTTGCCATCGATCAACTGCTTGCCGATATTGCTTGCGGAAAAAAATATATGAAGGTTTACAAGCAGATGAAGATGTATAACGACGAGTCGTTGAACCCTGTTTTATATCAGCAAAAGAAAAACTGATTGGCCACCTCTTCTCCATTGCTGGTGATTCGTTTCTCTGCCCTCGGTGATGTAGCCATGACTGTTCCTGTACTGCGTGGCCTGCTGCAACAGCATCCCGAATGCAGTGTTTGTATGGTCTCTAACCGCGCCTATGCACCCTTATTTGATGGAATCGAGCGTTTGACTTTTGTGGGTGCCGATCTGCAAAAAGAACATCGGGGCTTTTGGGGATTGGTAAAACTTTTTAGACAACTCCGACAGGCGGGTCCCTATAGGGGGGTAGCCGATCTTCACCTTGTTATAAGAAGCGTAGTATTAGGTATTTTATTTTCGCTCGCTGGAGTACCTGTAGTTCGTCTTGACAAGGGTAGGGCAGAAAAAAAGCGACTCACCCAGCGCTACCACAAGCAGCTGGTGCCATTGAAGTCAGCCTTTGAGCGCATGGCACTTGTCTTTTCCTCGCTGCAACTCCCGATATCGTTATCAAAGCAAGTTGTCGTTCGATCAGAGATTTCTGCGCCATCACTGCCAAAAACGTACAAGGTCGGAATCGCTCCCTTCGCCAAACATCCCGAGAAGACCTATCCGATTCAACATATGAAAGCCTTGATCGAACTTTTGCAACAGCGATCCGATCTTTCTATTTGGTTATTTGGAGGCGCTGGTGCCGAAGCCGAGATCTTATCGAATTGGGCACAAGAATTTTTGGGTGTGCGATCTATGGCTGGCCGGTACTCATTGCGAGAAGAGCTGCAGTATGTAGGCCAACTCGATGCGATCATTACTATGGATTCGGCCAATATGCATCTGGCCTCCTTATGTGGTATTCCGGTAGTTAGTATTTGGGGACCCACGCATCCACACGCTGGTTTTATGGGATGGGGGCAATCGAACGAGCAGGCGGTTCAGCTTGATCTACCTTGCCGGCCTTGTTCTGTGTTTGGAAACAAGCCTTGTTTTCGAGGAGATCACGCTTGTATGCAGCAAATTACGCCTGGTACTATAGTAGAAAGGCTTTACAGCCTTTTAGAATCCACGACATCCGCCAAAGGCTAAAGCTGTCGATTAGTGGTGCGACACCTCCTGGTAATTTACCGTTCGCATACCTCTTGCTCAGGGCAATCTGTATCTTTGCCGCATGAAAAAATGGGCCATTATAGTGGCAGGCGGAAGTGGGTTGCGAATGGGTCAACCAATGCCTAAACAATTTTTAATATTAGCCGAACGGCCCTTGCTCTACTATACGATTGACGCTTTTTTGAAGGCTTACGAAGACATCTGTATCGTGTTGGTGCTGCCAAAGGATTTTATGGAAACAGGAGAGCAGCTTGTTCAGTCTGCATTTTCGGATAAGAATATCCGGCTTACTACCGGCGGCGCTACCAGATTCGATTCCGTTAAAAATGGATTGGCCCTGACCGATCGCGAAGCGATCATCTTTGTACATGATGGGGTACGTTGTTTAGTAACGCCGCCGTTGATCCGTCGTTGCTACGAAAAGGCTCTCCAAGTTGGAGCCGTTGTTCCTGCTATTTCGGCCAAGGACAGTATACGTCTGCGCGCTAGGGAATCTGGGGTAACAGAAACTAGTGCCGGCAATCAGCTAGACGCCACTCCCTCCACTGATCGTACCACCGTGCTTGATAGAGACAACGTGCTACTTGTACAAACGCCCCAGACATTTTTTGGCCAGTGGCTTCACGAGGCTTTTCAACAGGGGTATCAGCCTCACTTTACCGACGAGGCTACGGTAGTGGAGCAAACAGGTCGTTCTATTAGTTTGGTAGAGGGCGAAGAAACCAACATTAAAATTACTCGACCTATCGACTTGCTAATCGCTGAGCGCTATTTGCAACAAAGAGATTCCAATGAATAAGCAGTGGGCTTAATGGCTCACTACATTATGGCCGATCTTTTCTAAAATCTGATGCGCTACTTCCATGGCAAGTAAGCCATCCATTTCGGATACCACCGGACGGGTGTTGTGTTGAATGGATTCCAAAAAAGACTCCAGCTCTCGTTGAATGGCATTTACCTGCACTATAGGAGGTGTGGCAATGGCAATGGTCTTTTTGCCGGCTGGGGTATCGATATCGAAGCTGAAGGTTTTTTCGTCGGTTGCTTCTTTGAGTTTGATCACTTCTGCTTTTTTCTCTAAAAAATCTATGCCGATGTAGGCGTCTTTTTGAAAGAGCCTGATCTTACGCATTTTTTTCATGGAGATTCGACTACTGGTCAGATTGGCTACACAGCCATTATCAAATTCAATACGCACATTCGCAATATCGGGCGTATCAGTAAGAACGGCTACGCCACTTGCGGAGATATTCTTGACACCACTTTTGACGATGCTGAGAATAATGTCGATGTCGTGTATCATCAGATCTAGTATCACGCTTACCTCTGTACCACGCGGATTGAACTGTGCTAAGCGATGCACTTCAATAAACATCGGATGCAGCGCTAGGTCTTGCACAGCCAACAAGGCCGGGTTAAAACGTTCTACGTGACCCACTTGCAGACGAATGCCCGATTCGCGAGTTAGCTCAACAATACGGCGGGCCTCTTCCATTGAGGCTGCCAGGGGTTTCTCTACAAAAACATGCTTTCCTTTCTTAATGGCTTTCTCGCACCAATAGGCATGATGATCGGTAGGTGCTGCAATATCGACTACATCGCAATGCTCGATCAAGTCTTCGCCTGTTTCGAAGCAGGGCAACTCGTATTTATCCGAAACAGCAATGGCATTGGCTTTATCGGGGTCATAAAAACCAATCAGAGTAGCCCCGGCGATCGTCTTCCAGTTTTCAATATGAAATTTACCCAGGTAACCGGCTCCAATTACACCCACTTTTAACAGTTCGCTCATAGAGCAAATTTATTGATCTTGACAGGTGCAGATTTCTTAAGTTATAAACATAGGTGCGTATGTGCAGGCTAAGGAAGTTTAGAGGGTAGAGGTGCGTTGATGGGATAAGAGGGATGAAAAATAAACACACAGTGATTTTCTTTAATCAGTTCGATCAATTGCCGGTTAATGGCAACTGGTACGGCCGGGCAACCCTGGCTTCGTCCGACCCAACCAATTTTTCGAGCACTTTCGGGATCTACGTAGGGAGCTCCGTGAATTACTATGCCTCTGGCAATGGCCTTATCATTGATGTCTTTTTGGAGGCCCTGGAGTCGTAGGGAATATCCATTTTTTCCCTGGTAGGTCTCTCCGGTAAGAAAAAATCCTGCACTACTCTGGTTAGAGCTTGGACGGTTTGAAACCTCTTTGGCAATTTGAGTTCCCGATTCTCTGCCATGTGCCACCCAGGTCTGCAAGATGATCTTCATTCGAACAGGGTCAATTACAAAAAGCCGCTGTTCGTTGCTGGGTTTGCTCAGGTCAATAAGAGTAAGCAGCGCATTGGGTTTGAGGAGCTGTTTATTCAGTAATTGCCAATATCCTGCTAAGCCGATCTGTAGTGCTGTTTGAGGCAGCAGCTCCCAGGCGAGGGGTGGAGTAATTATTTTTTTAGGGTTAACTGGATCGGCCTTTGCGGACTTAGGAGATGATAGGAGAACAAGCAACAAGCTGGCCAATAAAATTCGAGTAAAATAGGTAATGCGCATCGGTCGTTTATTCTATAACGATAAACGTCCTTTCTTCGTTTGCTGCAATTCCGAAATACCTGTTAAAGAAAGTAAGGGTAAAGGGGATAAACGAAAAACCCTTCGGTGACGAAGGGTTTTTGCGGACCGGACGGGACTCGAACCCGCGACCTCCGCCGTGACAGGGCGGCATTCTAACCAACTGAACTACCGATCCGTTGCCCGAATTTTTCGGGAGGGCAAAGATAAGCGCACCTAGTGGTTCCTCCAAAATTTTTTGGGCAGATACGCCTGCTTACAGGGCGGACAATGAACCAATTAGATATTCGATAATATGCTTAATTTAGCCCTTTGACCGCACGTTATGCCGCAAGACAAGAACCGACAGTTCATCGATTTCGAAAAGCCTATCAAAGAGCTGATCGAAGAGATCGCCGACCTGCAACAAAAAGCAGCTAAGGGAAAGGTCGATTACCAACAGGTAATAGAAGACTTGCAAGCGCAGGTCTTGCAAAAAAGAAAGGAATTAACCGGTCAGCTCAGTAGTTGGCAACGGGTACAACTCAGTCGTCATCCCGATCGTCCCTATACGCTCAAGTATATAGAGAAGATGACCGAGAATTTTATAGAGTTGTACGGCGACCGCAATGTAAAAGACGATAAGGCCATGGTGGGCGGATTTGCCTCCCTGGGTGGGCAAACGGTCATGATCATCGGCCAGCAAAAGGGCATCAATACTAAGACTCGCCAGCTGCGTAATTTTGGAATGGCCAATCCCGAAGGTTATCGAAAGGCGCTCCGCTTAATGCGATTGGCAGAGAAATTCAACAAACCCATCATTACCTTAATTGACACTCCGGGTGCTTATCCGGGACTAGAGGCCGAGGAGCGCGGACAAGGTGAGGCCATTGCCAGAAATATCTATGAGATGATCCGCCTAAAGGTGCCTGTCATCTGTGTGATCATAGGCGAGGGAGCCAGTGGGGGTGCTTTGGGCATAGGTGTGGGCGACCGGGTCTATATGATGGAGAACACCTGGTATACCGTAATTAGTCCAGAGAGTTGTTCCTCTATTTTATGGCGTAGCTGGGATAAAAAGGAGATAGCCGCCGATCAGCTTCGTCTTACTGCCGATAAGATGCTGGGATTTGGATTGATCGATGGAATTATCCCTGAACCGGCCGGTGGGGCGCACTGGGATTATGACGAAGCTGCTCGCATTTTAAAACACCATCTGATTGGCGTTCTGTCCTCGCTGCGCGATATTCCGGCAGATCAGCGGATCAATCAACGTATCGAGAAGTTCGGAAAAATGGGATTTTGGGAAGAGGATTGATGCCATATTTCGCCAGCCTCTCTTTCTCTCACAAGACACTTTTTCTATATCATCACTTAAAAGCAGTTTCTGCCACAGCAAACTTAGTGGCAAAGTGCTGCGTGCTAAAGCAAGTAAGTAACGCCTTGCTCGGCAATCTCTGTATTCGGAAAAATCTCTCGCGCCTCATTTTTGAAGGCTTCCAGCTTTTCGTATTGGCTACTGAAATGGCCAAGCAGTAATCTATTGACCTTAGCTTTTTGCGCTAATTGTGCAGCTTGTTTGGCGGTAGAATGAAAGCGAAGTTCTGCCTTTTCGCGCTGGTCATCGAGATAAGTAGCCTCATGATACATTAAATCGTATTCGCTAACATAGGTAAGGAGCGATTCGTTATAACGAGTATCGGCGCAGTACGCGTAACGGCGGGGTTGCCCTTGTGCCGCCAGTCTTTTACGGGTAATCGTTTTTTCGCAAAAGCTAAATCCGTAGCAGGTAATGCGGTGATCGGTAGGAAAGCAGCTGATCTCGATATCCTCTGTCTCTAATAGCATACCCGGACCAGTAATTTCCTTTATGTGTAGTGAAAAGGGAAGGCGGGTAGAGGCCACTTGTAATTGCAGTTCAAGTATCTTCTTGAGGGGCGGAGGCCCAAATACAACAAGGTCTTGCTGGCGATTCAGCAGCCCGAAGCTATTGATAAGTCCGATGAGTCCGAAGTAATGATCACCATGCAAGTGCGAGATAAAGATGTGCGAGATGCGGCTATACTTAATTTTGTAGCGTATCAGTTGTAATTGAGTACCCTCTCCACAGTCCACTAAAAACTTTTGTCCGTCTATGTTGACGAGTTGACTGCTGGGAAGCCGCTCATAGGCAGGTACCGCCGAATTATTTCCTAGAATAGTCACAGAGAACATAGGCATTAGTCTTGCGAAAATTCATTATCGAGCAACTCTCGTTCAATCTCTTCCATTTGTACAATGTCCCATGCCTCGCTCTCGGTAGGGGTACTGTTTAGCAGCTCCAATAGCTCCTCTTTGTCGAGCGTTTCTTCTACGGGCCGCTGCAATTCACAAATCACAAAAGATTGATTATGCTCATAAAATTCCTGTTGCAGTTGCAGCAACGCTCGAGCTCCCTCCGGCTCGATGGAACTAACGGCCGTCATGTTTAATACAATATTGCCCGGCGTACCAGACGAATTAACATTCTGCTGCAGGTACGGGGACAGTTTTTGGCTTAATTCGGCTGCCATAGTAGCAGAAAAGCAGGCGGTCGCAAGGCTTACCACCTGAAAACGCTCTTTGGTATCAATTTTGACTTCCATAGGAGAAAACAGCAATTTTATTAACAGGGGTTTATAACCTGCCGGGAGCCGTTCCCAAATTTATTTGTTAATATTGTAACAACAGTAATAATCTGTAAAATGGATAATAATTTTTCTGCGCAAGTCAAAGAGATCATATCATTCAGCCGCGAAGAAGCACTCCGGCTGGGGAATGATTTTATCGGTACTGAGCATCTTTTGTTGGGTTTGATCAGAGAGGGCGATAACACCGCCTTGCGCATCCTTAAGAGCTTTAACATTGATCTTTATGAGCTTCGAAAAGAGATAGAGTTGGCCGTAAAAGACAAGACCGGAAAGAATGTGGCTAACATCAATTCACTCCCTTTAACCAAGCAGGCCGAAAAGGTTATACGGGTTACTGTCCTCGAGGCAAAAGCACTCAAGAGTGCGACGGTAGAAACCGAGCACCTCATGTTGTCTATTCTCAAGAACAAAGAAAATATCGCAACTCAAATATTGAATCAATTTGATGTTGATTATGATCTTTTCAGACAGGAATTGGGTATTGTGAAGTCGAACGAACCCCGGGCCGAGTTTCCAGAGGAGAACGAAGAGGAGTTCGACGAAGAAAAAAAGTTTAGCGCTGCAAAGCCTACTGGTAAAACAGGAGCGAGTGCAAAAAGTAAAACTCCGGTACTCGATAATTTTGGGCGCGATATTACCCGAATGGCCGAGATGGGTTCGCTCGATCCGATCGTGGGACGCGAAAAAGAAATTGAACGTGTATCTCAGATTCTTTCTCGCCGCAAAAAGAACAACCCGATATTGATCGGTGAACCCGGAGTGGGTAAGACGGCCATTGTAGAGGGATTAGCGCTTCGTATAGTACAGCGAAAAGTATCTAGAGTACTATTTGATAAACGTGTTATTTCGCTCGATCTGGCTGCTTTGGTAGCTGGTACCAAGTACCGCGGACAGTTCGAAGAGCGTATGAAGGCTATTATGAACGAGCTCGAGAAGAACCGCGATGTGATTTTGTTTATCGATGAATTGCACACGATCGTTGGCGCGGGCGGTGCCAGTGGTTCTCTTGATGCCAGTAACATCTTTAAACCGGCGTTGGCTCGCGGAGAACTCCAATGCATTGGGGCATCCACACTTGATGAGTATCGTATGTACATCGAAAAAGATGGGGCACTCGATCGTCGTTTTCAAAAAGTGGTTATCGATCCGCCCAGTGTGGATGACACCATCCAGATTCTCAATAATATCAAAAGCAAATACGAGGAGTATCACAATGTCAATTACGATCAGGAGGCTATTGACGCCTGCGTAAAGCTTTCGGATCGTTATGTGACCGATCGATTACTTCCCGACAAGGCAATTGATGTTATGGATGAGGTGGGCGCGCGTGTGCACCTTAAAAACATCAACGTACCTCAAAGTATTACAGAGTTAGAGAAAAAGATCGAGGACGTAAAGACCGAGAAAAATAAGGTAGTTAAAAGCCAGAAATTCGAGGAAGCCGCATCGCTGCGCGATACAGAAAAGCGTTTACAGGAGGAGCTCGAAAGGGCCAAGTCTGATTGGGAAGAAGAAAGTAAGCACAAGCGCTTTCCGATTGGTGAAGAAGACATTGCCGAAGTGATCAGTATGATGACCGGTATTCCTGTAAAGCGTATGGTGCAGGCCGAGACCGAAAAGCTGCGTCGTATGTCAGAAGACATGAAGGGAATGGTCATAGGTCAGGATGAGGCAATTCAAAAGGTTGTAAAGGCTATTCAGCGAAATAGGGTAGGACTTAAAGATCCTCGCAAGCCTATCGGTACATTTATATTTCTAGGTCCGACCGGTGTGGGTAAGACCGAGTTAGCTCGCTCTCTCGCCCGTCACATGTTTGACTCCGATGAATCGCTCATTCGAATTGATATGAGTGAGTACATGGAAAAATTTACTGTAAGCCGTCTGATCGGGGCACCCCCCGGCTATGTGGGCTACGAGGAGGGTGGGCAGCTCACTGAGAGAGTACGCCGTAAGCCTTACAGTGTCATCTTGCTCGACGAGATTGAAAAAGCGCATCCTGATATCTATAACATCTTGTTGCAGGTTCTCGATGATGGTCAGTTGACCGATGGGCTGGGTCGCAAAGTTGATTTCAAGAACACGCTTATTATCATGACCTCCAATATTGGCGTTCGCCAGTTAAAGGATTTTGGTACTGGTGTGGGCTTTACCACGGCAGCCAAGCTCGAGAACGAAGAAGAGGCCAATAAAGCCGTGATCGAAAAGGCGCTAAAAAAGACCTTCTCGCCCGAGTTCCTGAACCGGATCGATGATGTGGTTATTTTTAATAGCCTATCACGCGATAACATTTTCCACATAATCGACATTTTGATGAAAGGTGTCATGAAGCGGCTCACTAACCTGGGCTTTAGTATGGAGTTGACAGAAAAAGCCAAGAACTTCTTAGCCGATAAGGGATATGACGTGCAGTTCGGAGCCCGTCCATTACATCGCGCCATTCAGAAGTATCTCGAAGACCCATTGGCTGAGGAGATCCTCAATATGCAGGTAAAGGCAGGCGATGTATTGATCGCCGATGCTGACGAAGCTAATGCAAAGCTTTTCTTTACCCTTCAGCAGACAGTTTCTGCTCCGAGTAAGGCCAAGTAAGCAGGTGTCTATAAATATTAGTAATAAAAAGGAGCATCATTACGGTGCTCCTTTTCTATTTTTGAGCCGTGACTGCTAAGCCTATTATTATTACCCTAGACGGATGGTCTAGTTGTGGGAAAAGCACGTTGGCCAAGGCTCTGGCCAAAGAACTTGGCTATGTTTTTGTAGATAGCGGGGCAATGTATCGCGCAGTGACTCTCTATTTGCTCCGTAACGACATTGATATTGCCAATGAGCAGCAGGTGCAGCAAGCGCTAACAAAAATCGAATTAGGTTTTGTTTTTAACCCGGCACGCGGGGCCAGTGATATTTTGCTAAATGGTGAGAATGTGGAGTCGTTGATACGCGAAATGAAGGTAGCCGAGCAGGTCAGTAAAGTAGCGACATTGTCGGCCGTACGAAAGTTCGCCGTGCAGCAGCAGCAGCGCTTGGGGGCCGCCAAGGGTATCGTAATGGACGGCAGGGATATAGGAACAGTGGTGTTTCCTCAGGCAGAATTAAAAATCTTTATGACCGCCGATCGAGAAACACGTGTTCGTCGCCGCTACCTCGAGTTAGCTGCCACAGATCCTGGCATTTCGGAAGAGGCGGTACGGGAGAATCTTGCTCGCCGCGATTATATGGATGCTAATCGCGAGGAGAGTCCCTTAAGACAGGCACCTGACGCCAAGGTGTTAGACAATACTAACCTTTCTCCAGAGGAGCAATTTAAGATTGCGCTGCTGTGGGCACGAGAAGCCATTGGATAAGATTCCGGTAGCTACCGTAAAGTCGCCAAGTCAACGGGTTAGCGGCTCAGTAATTCGAAACTTACTTTTTTCTTTTGATCTCGATCAGCTCCACTTCAAAGATCAGCATAGATCCGCCGGGAATGGACATATAGTCCGCTTCTCCGTATCCTAGCGAGTAGGGAATGTAAAAGCGATACTTAGAGCCTGTCTTCATTAATTGCAGTCCTTCGGTCCAACCTCTGATGACGCCATTGAGCGGAAAACTGATAGGCTGACCTCTGTCGTACGAATTATCAAAACCTCTTCCGTCTAAGAAGGTGCCGCGGTAGTGGCAGGTGACGGTATCCACAGCCGTGGGTTGCTCACCGGTGCCTTGTACCAATACTTCGTATTGCAGGCCGCTTGCGGTGGTTGTTACCTCGGGTCTTTTTTTGTTTTC
>CANGYW010000046.1 GCA_947458335.1 Chitinophagaceae bacterium
CTCGATGCACAGCGAGGATTGGTTCAGTCTCTTCCGGGCGACCTGCTGGCGCTCGAGGTGCGTCGATGTCTTCATTATCTGGGAGAAATTACTGGAGAGATTACCAATGAAGACCAGCTCGATTTTATTTTTAGTAAGTTTTGTATTGGTAAGTAGTGAACCCTGCAGTAGAAAAAAAATATGTGTCACAGCTCAACCCCGCCATCTGGGGGTTAGTGGCGTTTTGGGCTTTTGTAGAATCTTTTCTAGGAGGCATACTTCATGCCTTACAAGTACCTCTTCGCGGTATTGTTCTTGCTGGTGCGGCAACAGCTTGTCTAACTGCGATTGCAGCTGTAACAAGAGGATATCTTGACAAAAAACCGATCCGCACTTTTTCGATCGATCTGCTCAATGCTACCTTGGCTGTAATGGCCGTTAAGCTGATCTTGAGCCCACAGTCGCCACTCACTGCTTATGTGGCCATGCTTTTTCAGGGAGCTGTTGCCTATCTGCTATTTGGGTGGATACCATCTTTTCGCTTAGCTGCGATCGTATTTTCTGTGTTAGCATTGGTCGAGACTGCCCTGCAAAAGGTGCTGGTACTTTATTTATTTTTTGGAGCTGATTTTTGGACCACCGTATCTGATTGGGTCAATGATCTGCACGTTCAGTTTGGATTTTTGCCCTTAGGACTTCGAGGTATCGTATGGGGCTATCTGTTACTTTATTTTCTGGTCGGATTGGCGATCGGTTATTGGTTTGGATTTTGGCCCGATCGAATAAAAAATAAGAAGGACTCACTCGTATTGGCTTATCGGCAAGAGATGGATAATACGCTGGCAGTAAGATCAACTCCTAAACGTCATCGCTATAGATATTGGCTTTTTCTTCTACTGGTTGCTTTTATTGTCAGTCTTTATGTCTTGCCTTATTCGTTGTTGATGGCCACGCTGGTACGCGTTCTTATTTTTAGTCTGGCTGTGTATTTTTTAACGCCGCTCTTGCTACGATGGCTCACTCGGCTGTTGTCGGCAAAGATCCAACAAAGCATTACCCTACGGCTTATTGACTCGATGCAAGAGCAACGACTAATTTTTTATTTTTGCTGGCAGCGCTTTACCGGTAAAAGATTATTGCTGCGATTGTTGTTGGCTTTCGAAGCGGCGCTCATACTCTCTGCGTCGAGAGAAGATATGGCCCGTTCATCTACCTAAACAGGAATGCATTATGCCTCTGCCCGGTGAACAAAAGCTTCAGCAGCCTATCGAATTCCTTAAGGGAGTAGGGCCCCTTCGTGCCGAGCTGTTAAAAAAGGAGCTGGGCATTTTTACATTTGGCGATCTGCTGGAGTATTATCCGTACCGTCATATCGATCGTACTCGTATCAACACCATCGATTCATTATTGCCCGAAATGGAATTTGTGCAGCTGGCTGGTATTCTATTAAATAGCGAGGTAGTGGGGCAGCGGGCCGGCAAACGATTACTTGCTACATTCAAGGATCGTACGGGCACCATTGAGCTGGCGTGGTTTCAGGGCATCAACTGGGTGCAGAAATTGCTGCAACCAGGGTATTCTTATCTGGTGTATGGTCGACTCAGTTTTTTTAACGGGCGTCCGCAACTAGTACATCCCGAGATTGAGAAGATCGAACCTGAGCAACCACTCGAAAAAAAATTTCTCGAACCCGTTTATTCCACTACCGAGAAACTAAAGTCGAAGGGGTTGGGTGGAAGGGCATTGGGTCGTCTTACGCAAACCTTGTTGAGTCAGCTACATGATAGCGATCTGCCGGAACCGTTGCCGCTCGATGCGATAAAGCCATTGCCATTAATGGAGCGATGCCGTGCGCTTCGTCAAATTCATTTTCCGGAAAGTACACAGGCCTATCAGCAGGCATTACAGCGTTTAAAGTTCGAAGAGCTTTTTGTGTCGCAGCTTAGCATGCAATTGGTACGATGGCAGCGACATCGTTTCTCCGAAGGGGTACTCTTCGAAAAAGTGGGGGATTATTTCAATGAGTTATACAAGCATCATCTTCCATTTGAGCTGACCGGTGCCCAAAAAAGGGTCATTAAAGAAATTAGAGCCGATACCGCCAAAGGAAAACAAATGAATAGGTTGTTGCAAGGAGATGTCGGTAGCGGAAAAACGATCGTAGCGGTACTCACGATGTTGCTGGCCATTGATAACGGATACCAAGCCTGTTTGATGGCGCCAACCGAGATCTTATGCCAGCAGCATTATGCCTCTGTGCGCGCGCTGTTAGAAAAGGTAGGGCTATCGGTAGGACTGTTGACCGGGTCCACTAAAGCCAAGGAGCGAAAGCAATTGCTTGCACAACTGGCCGAAGGCACCCTTTCGCTGGTAATAGGAACCCATGCCCTCATCGAAGAAACAGTAGCGTTTAAAAAATTAGGACTTGTAATTATAGACGAGCAACATCGTTTTGGCGTAGCACAACGGGCGCAGCTATGGAAAAAATCGTCGCCACCTCCGCATATGCTGGTCATGACGGCCACGCCGATTCCGCGTACGCTGGCCATGACTGCTTATGGTGATCTCGACTACAGTATTATCGATGAATTGCCTCCCGGTAGACAGCCCATCAAAACGGTTCATCGTTTCGAAAAAGATCGGGCCAAGGTGATGGACTTTATCAAGCAAGAAATTGAACTCGGCCGTCAGATCTATATTATTTACCCGTTAATAGAAGAGAGCGCCAAGCTAGATTACGAAAATCTCATGAAGGGCTATGAGGAAGTAAAGGCATTTTTCCCAGAGCCTCGTTACTGGATCAGTATGGTGCATGGCCGACAACCCTCCGATCAAAAAGAGATCAATATGAAGCGATTTGTGGAGGGCGATACCCAAATAATGGTCGCTACTACAGTCATTGAAGTAGGGGTCAATGTGCCGAATGCCTCTGTGATGGTTATTGAGAGTGCAGAGAAATTTGGGCTTTCTCAATTACACCAGTTAAGAGGGAGGGTAGGAAGGGGTACCGAAAAAAGTTATTGTGTCTTGATGACTGGGCCAAAGTTGGGGAATGATGCCCGCGAGCGAATGCGCATTATGGCACAGACGGGCAATGGTTTTGAGATTGCCGAAAAGGATCTGAGTTTGCGTGGGCCGGGCGAGATTGAGGGAACCCGACAAAGCGGGGCCCTGGCTTTTAAGCTGGCTTCGTTGATTACAGATCGCTCCTTACTAGACGTTGCCCGCGAAAAAGCGGCCGTTTTGCTCGAATCCGATCCAGGTTTGGAGCATCCCAGCCACAGACCCCTTCGGGAATTCATGAAAATTCGAAAGGGAACCCTCTCTTGGAGCAAAATATCTTGAGCGCAAAAGCGTTATATATTAAACCCAATTGTCAGTCCCTTGTCAAATTGGGGTCTTCTGCCCAGTCTTAACAGTTTTTTCGAACTCCTCGAAAGAGAATTTTGTTACCTTAAAAGAAATTGGCCGGTTGAGAAAAATTATCATTTTGGTGGGGTTGATCAGCACCGCTTTGCGTCTTACGGCACAGGGGGCTATTGAGTTTGTGCAAAACAAAGGGCAGTGGGATAAACAGGTCAAATACCGCGGTCAGGTTAACAACGGCTATTTCTTTATTCGTGAAAAGGGTTTTACCATTTTGCAGCAGCATCCCGAAGATGTGGCAAGAATGCAAAAGGTCAAACATGGTGATACCACCGGATTCTATATTCGTTCACACGCCTGGAATGTAGATTTTACCGATGGCAAAAAACAACTGGTGACCTCGGTTCCTGTACTAGCGGGCGAAAGTCCCCTACCCACCTACGAGAATTATTTTTTAGGTAACGATCCTGCTAAGTGGGCTCCGGCTTGTTCGGTTTATCAGGTTATTACTGTAAAGGATATTTATCCCAACATCGATCTTAGGTACTACAGTGATGGCGGTGCACTTAAGTATGATTTGATTGTGCGTCCCGGGGGAGATCCTGCGAATATTGCATTACGTTACGAGGGTGTTGATGGGCTTTCGATAAGAAATCGTGAGTTGGTGGTGGCAACCTCGGTGGGATCATTTCGGGAATCATCGCCCTACACCTATCAACCGGCACAGCAGGGTAGAAAAGAGGTGAGCTGTCGGTATCAATTAAAAGATAATTTGCTTCGCTTCGATTTGGGACCTTATGATCCTGCCAGCACGCTGGTTATCGATCCTTCTTTTGTGTTTTGCTCTTTCTCGGGAAGTACGGCAGACAACTGGGGATTTACGGCTACCTATGGACCTGATGGCAGTATGTATGCGGGTGGTATTGTGTTTAACGAAGGCGGTAGTTTTCCATCTAGTCCGGGTGCTTTTCAATCGGGTTTTAGAGGCGGCACAATGGACATGGGATTGATACGACTAAGTGCTGATGGCATTAGACGGGTCTGGGCAACCTATCTGGGCGGAGCCGGCGATGAGCAACCACACAGTTTGGTGGTAGATGCGCAGCAGAATCTGTATGTAACAGGACGTACCAATTCTCCCAATGGGGTCAATGGATATCCAGTGATTAGTAATGGTACATTGGCAGGCGATGGATTTGATATAGTGGTATCAAAAATAAATGCCACAGGTACAGTGCTACTAGGATCACGCAAAATTGGGGGCAGTGGACCCGATGCGGTCAACATTGCTACGTCTCGTGCGCTCAACTCACTACAACGTAATTATGGGGATGATGGCAGAGGAGAAATTATTCTAGATCCGCAAGGCAACGTACTGGTTACGTCACATACACAGTCTGCAGCTACGGGTACCGGTCGTTTTCCAACCACAAGCGGTGCTTTTCAAACTAATTTTGGAGGAGGTACTCAAGATGCGGTCTTGCTAAAATTGACTTCTGATTTAAGCAATTTGACCTTTGCCAGTTTTCTGGGGGGTACTGGTAACGATGCAGGCTATGTACTTGCAGTTCATCCCGGGAACGGAAATATTTATGTGGCCGGCGGTACGGAAAGTGTCAATCTGATTCCTGCCGCGCAAACGGGTACCGTGGTGGGCCCTTCCTTGGGTGGAACCATCGATGGGTACGTGGCTATCATAAGCCCCGACGGAACGCAGCGAATTCGCACCAGTTATATTGGAACTAGCGGTATCGATCAGGTGTTTGGTGTGCAATTCGATGTAAACGGCTTTCCGTATGTAATGGGTCAAACTACCGGTAACTGGCCAATTACAAATGCTGTTTTTAATAATCCGGCTGGCAAACAGTTCATAGCAAAACTGCAACCTGATCTTTCGGCTTACATCTACTCCACCGCATTTGGTTCGGGGGCTTCGGTGCCCAATATTTCGCCCATCGCTTTTCTGGTTGATCGTTGCGAAAATGTGTACATGTCGGGTTGGGGTGGTACGGGATTTGGCTCTGGTTTTACTAGTGCGGGCACGGCTGGCCTTCCGTTAACCCCCGATGCCTTTAAATCGGTGACCGATGGTAAAGATTTTTATTTTATAGTACTGCGAAAAGACGCAGCTGGTATCTTATTCGGTAGTTTTTTTGGAGAGGATAATACCCAAAATGGCGGTAATGACCATGTAGATGGAGGCACTAGCAGATTTGATAGTCGCGGGACTATCTATCAGGCGATGTGTGGAAACTGCAGTGTGGGTACGGTTCCCCGTCCGAACTTTCCGGTAACGGCCGGATCGTGGTCTACTTCCAACAACTCAAGCGGTGCCGGTTGTAGCATCACTATGGTAAAGATCGCTATGAATTTATCGGGCGTACAAAGCGCTGTTCGCTCCAGCATTAACAACGTGGCGGGCGATACACTGGGGTGCGTGCCCCTTACCGTTGCTTTTACTGACACGGTTGGTAATGCCCAATCCTATATCTGGAATTTTGGAGATGGATCGCCCGACGAAACTACCACAACGGCCAATAATACACATCAATATACCGCTGTGGGTACGTACACCGTGCGTTTGATCGCTGTTGACCCCACGACCTGCAATGGAAGAGATACATCGTACATACGCATCAGAGTGGGGAACATCGAGGCCGATCTCGATTTTAATCCCGTAAAGCTTCCTCCTTGCACGGCTTTTAATTATCGATTTGATAATTTGTCTATCACATTGCCTGGCTATCCCTTTAGGGCCAACTCGTTCGTGTGGAATTTTGGAGATGGAACGCCGCCGGTGGTAGCAGGACCTGGTCCGGTCAACCATCCTTTTGCGGGTCCGGGCACTTACAATGTGCGACTCTATTTGCAGGATACGACCTATTGCAATGCCCCCGATTCCATAGTCATCCCCGTGAGTGTGGCAGAGAATGTAAAATCCGGTTTTACTACGGCGGCTCGCGGATGTATTCCCTATCAGCCGGTGTTTACCAATACATCGTTAGCGGCTCAAACCTACTGGTGGAATTTTGGAGATGGCAACACCTCAACGGTGGCCTCTCCGTCTTACACGTATACCATACCCGGAACCTATACCGTTACACTGGCAGCCAATAACCCCAACACTTGTAATCTTACCGATACATCTCGTTTTGTGGTTCAGGTGCTAGATGCGCCACTGACCAATTTTAGTTTTTTGCCCGCTACCGTGCAGCCTAATACGCCCTATACATTTACCAACTTGGCTTCGGCCGATGCGGTACGATTTAAATGGAACTTTGGGGATGGCGACAGTATATTGACGAGCTCGCGTGCTGCGGTAGTGCATCAATACCGAGCTACAGGAACCTTCTCCGCTTGCTTAACTGCCTATAATTCGCTAGACTGCCCACGCACCTTTTGTAGAGATGTGCAAGCTAATGTGCTTCCGCTGGTCGATCTGCCCAATGCTTTTACCCCTTTGAGTGGAGATGTGAATGCGGTATTAAAAGTAAGAGGTTTCGGTATCAGCAAAATGAAATTCGAGATCTGGAACCGGTGGGGGCAGAAGGTATTCGAATCGGCTGACCAGGAACAAGGATGGAATGGCACCTATCAAGGAGTTGTTCAGCCAATGGATGTATATATGTATACGCTGTCAGTCGAATTTTTTGATGGCACCAAAGCGAGTAGAAAAGGAGACATTACCCTTATTAGGTAAATCGACGAATGCAAACCATGTTGAAACGAAGTAATATTTTATCTCTCTTATTGATGACGGCCACTGGCCTTACTTCGGTATTGTCGGCTCAAGACCTGCACTTTTCTCAGTTTATGCAAACACCATTGCTGGTCAATCCGGCGCATACCGGATTTATTCCCGACGGAGATTATCGCGTGGGACTCAACTACCGTAATCAATGGGCATCGGTGAGCGCCTTTCCGTATAAGACGATGAGCGCATTTGGCGATGTACAACTATTGGAAAATAATGAGCAGACCGGTTGGCTGGGCGTGGGTGGTTTATTGCTCCGCGATGTGGCCGGAACCAGTGCGCTCACCTCTACTAAGGTCTATGGATCGGTGGCCTATCATCAAATGATCGGGAACGGAAGTTTATTGGGGCTTGGTTTTAATGCGGGCTGGGCCAATAAGAGTATCAATACAAGTGGGCTAACCTTTCCTTCGCAGTGGAATGGACAATTCTTCGATATTCATCAGTCTAACGGGGCCCCTGTGTTGGCCGCTAATAATATCAACTACTTCGATATGCAAGTAGGGCTCAACTATGCCTACTTTCCCAACTCTTCTACCTTTGTCAATGCCGGCTTCTCTGCCATGCACCTGAACCGTCCGCAGGAGAGTTTTTTTCAAAGTGATAATGGGGTCGATAATAGGATCGCCGTGCGCTACAATGGGTTTCTAAATGCCAGCTTTAAGCTCAACGACCTACTGATCGTAAGCCCGCATATGTATGTCTCTATACAAGCCGCTGCTGCGGAGTGGGTAGGAGGTCTTCAAGCACAGTATAATCTGTCTGGAGATGGCGACTATACCGTATCTGGTGGGCTTTATTATCGTTATAACGAGTCGCTGATACCTATGATTGGGCTGGGTATTAAAGAGATGGTCCTGCAGTTTAGCTATGATGCTACTATGTCTTCGCTCAAGAATTTCAACAACCGAAGAGGTGCATTCGAGTTTTCATTGGTTAAACAAGGTCTATCTGATGCATACCGGGGCAATCGTAGAGAATCAATGTGCCCATCTTTTCGCTACTAGGCTTTTTCGGTTGCTTATTTATACCGATTTTTGAAGCTCCAACACACTTTTTGGCATGTCAAAAAAAGGTACCCTGCTAGCTGCGCATCTCGATCAATTTCGAACCATCGTGGGCGCCGATCATGTTTACGTCGATAAAGAAACGCTCGATCATTATGCGCACGACGAAACCGAGAATCTCCATTTTTTACCCGAAGTAGTCATCAAACCCAGAACGGCTCAAGAGATCAGTGCCATCCTTACCATCTGTAATGCTGATCTCATTCCTGTAACACCTCGCGGGGCAGGTACTGGGTTAAGTGGAGGTGCGCTGGCACATTTAGGAGGAGTTTTACTCAGCACTGAGCGCATGAACAGTATCTTGTCTATCGACGAGCGTAATTTACAGGTTACTACGGAGCCCGGTGTAATTACTGAGGTGCTTCAACAAGCGGTCAAAGAAAAAAAACTATTTTATCCTCCCGATCCAAGTAGCAGAGGGTCTTGTTTTATTGGAGGTAATATTGCCGAGAATAGTGGAGGACCCAAAGCTGTCAAATACGGAGTAGTAAAAGATTATGTGCTCAACCTCGAGTTAGTGTTACCCACTGGCGAGATTATCTGGACGGGCTCTAATGTGCTCAAGAACGTTACTGGCTATAACCTCACACAGTTAGTGGTAGGCAGTGAAGGTACACTCGGCATTGTCACCAAGATTGTTCTTAAGTTGATTCCCTTGCCCACGCAGGATCTGCTCATGCTGGTGCCATTTAGAAAATTAGAAGAAGCGGGCGAAGCGGTAAGTGCGATCTTTCGGGCCGGCTTTACACCCAGCGCCCTTGAACTGATGGAGATCGATGCGCTCAAGATCGTGAGCGAAATGGTCGGAAGCGCCGCAGTCCCCATTACGGACGACACGGCCGCCCATCTTATTATTGAAGTCGATGGAAATAATATAGAAGTGTTGATGGGAGAGATGGAGTCTATTGGAACGCTGCTGTCTCAGTTCGATATTGGTGAGATCTACTTTGCAGAGGATGCCAGTCAAAAAGAACAACTGTGGAAACTGCGCCGCCGTGCGGCCGAGGCGGCCAAGCTGGTGGGCTATACCATCGAAGAAGATACGGTCGTGCCCCGTGCCGAACTGCCTGCCCTAATTAAGGGAGTAAAGGCCATGGGCAAGCAATACGATTTCGATGTTATCTGTTATGGCCATGCAGGGGATGGCAACCTGCATATTCGTATTCGTAAAGAAGGGGTGCCCAATAGTTATGGACACGATGCTATGCAGGCCATCATTACGGAGCTTTTTAAACTCGTACATAGTCTGGGAGGTACCATTAGTGCCGAACATGGGATTGGTTTGATTCAAAAAAGTTTTATGCCGATCGTTTTCGAGGAGACCTCTCTACGGCTAATGCGTGACATTAAAAAGTCGTTCGATCCTAATGGTATATTAAATGCGGATAAAATTTTCTAAAAGAGTTGTATGCGGAAAATAAGTTCGTTACTTTCTTATCGAGTGCTAATCCTTCGATGGTGTGTGATGGCAGCATTGTTAATAGCAATAATCGTAATGTCTTCAACATCGCTGCAGGCGCAAGACGATAAGGAGCCTGGTGCCTGGAAAAGAAATCTTTTTACAGGAGGATCCGTCTCTTTCGGCATTTTTAATAACACTTTTTTGATCGGAGCCAATCCGGTCTTTGGCTATAGTCTCACCGATTATGTCGATGCCGCGTTGGTGATCAATTACACGTATAACTCGATCCGCGACTTCAATGGTATTTTCAACAACAAGCTGCGTCAGTCAACCTATGGGGGCGGCGGGTTACTCCGGATCTACCCAATGCGCAGTATTTTTTTGCAGGGGCAACTGGAGCATAATTTTATTCGACAAAGAAGTATCCCCGTACTGGGTCCTCCCGAAGTTCGCACTATTGATGCTGGAAGTGTTTTGGTAGGGGGAGGGTATACGACGGGACGTTTTGGTAAAGGGGGGACTCCTTTTTATTACCTGTCGATTCTCTTTGACGTTTCTGGCAATCTTTACTCTCCTTATACGGATGCCTTCGGTCGTTCTGTACCCTTGTTTAGAGGAGGCGTACAGATTCCGTTGTTTCAGGAGAATAGTGGCCGTGGCCGATTCTTTCGGTAGAACTCTAGCTCCTCTATGGTTTTAACAACTTGTATCTTATCGATGGCTTCTTTATAAAGAAATCCTTCTTTTTTCATTTGCTCGATGTGCTGCAAGAGCGCATCATAAAAGCCGTCGCTGTTGAGAATAAAGATGGGCTTATCGTGAATGGTGAGTTGGTTCCAGGTAATGATTTCGAAGAGTTCATCGAGTGTGCCAAATCCGCCAGGTAATACCAGGGCTGCATCGCAGCGACTGTACAATTCTTTTTTGCGCTGGTGCATATCCTCTGCGATGATCAACTCGGTGAGTGCTCGGTGCTGCACCTCCCATTCTAGGAGTAGCGAAGGAATAATACCTGTTACACGGCCTCCTTTTCCCAGTACGGCATCGGCAACAATGCCCATGAGACCCGCGCTGCCTCCTCCATATACAAGTCTAATATTATGTTCCGCAAGCCAGTAGCCGAGTGTAACAGCATCGCTCGCAAACACAGGATTTGATCCGGTCTTAGAGCCGCAAAAAACCGCAAGTGAATTAAAACTGTTCTCGGAGTACATGTCACAAAGGGAGCTTATTTTTGTTTAACTTCAAAATTCATTCCGTATCTAATTCTTCTTGCTTATGTCACCACTTGTTTTATTCACATTTGTGATCGGTTATTTCTTGTTATTGTTAGGGGTGGCGTGGTATACCTCGCGCAATGCCGATAATGATTCTTTTTTTATCGGAAACAGAAACAGTAACTGGATGCTGGTGGCGTTTGGTATGGTGGGTACTACTTTATCGGGTGTAACGTTTGTGAGCGTGCCGGGTAATGTGGGCAGCATCAACTTCTATTATTTTCAATTGGTACTTGGCTATGTGCTAGGGTATTTAGTTATCTCTTTTGTTTTGCTGCCGTTGTATTACCGGATGAACCTGACGAGTATCTATACATATCTCGAAACTCGCTTCGGCGTTAACGCACACCGGGCGGGTGCCTTCTTTTTTATTTTATCCAGAACGGTAGGGGCCACGGCTCGCCTTTATCTAGTTATCAATATCCTCCAGTTATTTATTCTTGATAGGTTGGGCATTCCATTTTTGGCTACCTCGCTGGTGATATTGCTGTTGATCTTGTTGTACACTGCCGAAGGGGGTGTTAAGACTATCATTTTTACTGACACCTTGCAAACCTCGGGTATGTTGATTGGTCTGGTGGTCTGTTTGGTCGTGTTGGTCAAGACACTGGGTGTGGGTTGGTCCGGGGCCTGGGAGTTAATAACAGCCAAAGGCTATACGCAAGTAGTTAATACCGATATTAATAGTCCACTTAATTTTTGGAAGCAATTACTGGGCGGTATGTTTATTGCCATCACCATGACCGGACTCGATCAGGAGATGATGCAAAAGAATATCAGTGTGCGCACCTTAAAAGATTCTCAAAAGAACATTATGACCATGAGTACTATTTTGGTACTCGTCAATGCGCTTTTTTTGATACTAGGAGCTGTTTTGCATCTTTATGCAGCTAACGCTGGGCTGTCTGCAAAGGGAGATGACCTGTTTCCGGCCATAGCACTCGGTGATGCTTTTTCGGGTACGATCGGGGTCATCTTTATCATCGCCCTAATCTCGGCCTTGTTTCCGAGTGTCGATGGGGCCATTACGTCGCTTACCTCTAGTTTTTGCATAGACATACTTGATTTTAATAAGCTATCTGGTTCTGAAAAGACCAAGCGCCGAAAAAGGCTAACCGTTCATCTTGGTTTTGCATTGGTGTTTTTGGTGATGGTACTATTGTATAAGTTGGTCGACGATAAATCGATCATTCAATTCATCATCAAATTTGCCGGAATCACCTATGGCCCCCTATTGGGGTTATTCGCTTTTGGCATCTTGACCAAGCGACAGCTGCGCAGTGGTCTGATCTGGACGATCTGCATAGCCGGACCCTTGCTGGCCCTAACCCTAGATCTACTCTGCAATCCTGCCTATTACAATGGACTATTGCATACCGACCTGGGTCTATCCGATCTTTCGAATCGTTTATTTGGGGGCTACAAGATTGGGCCCGAGTTGATTTTGCTTAACGGACTGATCACTTTTGCCGGGCTGTGGCTGATCTCTTTTCCAGTTTCTCGTTCGGCTGCTAGCAAGGTGTAGCATACCTTTGTACAAATTTTTTACGTGGACATTATCTCTCCGGTAGCATGGCAATATGCGTTGCGGTATAGCAGCGAAACCGATCCGTTGTTACAGGAGATCGAACAGTATACGCAGCAGCATCATCGCGAGGCTCATATGTTAAGCGGACAACTGCAAGGGCAATTTCTGTCGCTTTTTAGTCGACTGCTGCGCCCAGCCGCCATACTCGAGATTGGTACATTTACCGGCTACAGCGCGCTGTGTTTGGCCAAGGGGTTACGTTCCAATGGGCAGTTGCATACCATCGAGCTGCGCGAAGCAGAGGCCACTATAGCCCGCCAATTTTTTGATCGTTCAGCCTATGCCGGTCAACTGCATCTGCACCAAGGAGATGCACGTAGCGTGTTGCCCGAGTTATTACTGTCATGGGACTTAGTGTTTATGGATGCCGATAAGGTCTCTTATATAGATTATTTTAACATGATTTTGCCCAGCGTCCGGCCGGGAGGATTTATCTTAGCCGATAACGTCTTTTTTCACGGGCAGGTATTTGCACCAACCCCCACTGGAAAAAGTGCAAAGGCCATTGCTGCATTCAATGAATACATCAAGGCTCATCAAGGAGTAGAGGTGCTACTGCTACCGATACGAGACGGAATTAGTGTTATTCAAAAAAAGGGTGATGTAAATGCAGAAGGAGTATAGAGATTATGAATAGTAAACAGCCATATGTGGTGTCAAAAAAAATGTCGATAGCGATGATGCTGTTGCTGCTGATGATGAACGTATCTTCTTATGGGCAACGTCAAGAGTCAATCCAAGACTATATTAGTAAATACGAATCATTGGCGATTGCCGAAATGCAGCGAACAGGCGTCCCCGCTTCAATTAAATTGGCACAGGGTATTCATGAAACACAGGCAGGTACTAGTCAGTTGGTACTACGCTCCAATAATCACTTCGGTATTAAGTGTAAAACTGGATGGAGTGGTCCTTCTGTGCGTCATGATGATGATGCTCGTGCGGAGTGCTTTCGTAAATACGAAACGCCAGAGGCTTCTTATGTCGATCACTCCAATTTTTTAAAGAATAGCCCCCGTTATTTCTCCTTGTTCGATCTGGCACCTACCGATTACCAAGGATGGGCCTGGGGACTCAAAAAGGCGGGATATGCTACAAATCCGCAGTATGCGCAAACCCTAATTCGACTAATCGAAGAATACGACCTTAATCGATACACACTACTGGCGATGGGTAAGTCAATGCCCGATGCCTCACCGGCAACTTTACAAACTGAATCATCGCCGGTTGCATCATCGCCGGTTGCATCATCGCCGGTTTCATCAGTGCAGGTTGAATCAAGGCAGATTGCATCAACCTCGGCTACCTATTCTACTGCTACTAGGTCTACACCCACTCTTTCCAACGCAACCAGTACTCGCTCTACCCCCAACGAGTCAGGCCAGCCTCTTACTGTTCAAAAAGAGGCGCAATATCCCTC
>CANGYW010000047.1 GCA_947458335.1 Chitinophagaceae bacterium
ATATCAAAACCTTTATGAACGTTCAGGACATCCTAAATGAAAATCCGATTGCAGGGGTACCGAAAGTTTCTCGCCATGATGAGATTCCGCTTAAAGCTTTTGCAAAAGATGAAGCGAGCGGCATTCCCTTCACAGGCTATAAGACAAAAGGAATCTGGTATTACAAGATAAAAGAGAGGCCAGTTCCCGTAAATGTCAACGCTATGCAGCTGAACAGTTTATTCGTCACACTGCTTTCGAACTATCAATATAACCCTGCGCTTCGAAAGCCACTGCAAAGCACACTCACTCAAAAATTGAAAGAGCGTCTTGCGCTGAATGAAAAAGAAAGCGCACTTCTCAAAAGGAAATTGGCCGAGAAAAAATCGCTACTCGAAAAACTGGAGCTGAAGTTTATCGCCGATCAAATAAATGAAGAGCTATACCAAAAACACGCAACCACCCTTCGGCAGGAAATCGATCAATTCAGTCAAGAAATCGAATCAACCAGCTTCAGCAGTTCGAACCTTGAAAACGCAGTAAGTAAATGTTTGACCATTGCACAGAACCTCTGTCAGTCATGGGTTACAGTAGAATATGAAACCAAGCAACAACTACAAAAGCTGGTATTCCCTGAAGGAATCCTGTATAGTAAGCAAAAAGGGGTGGTTCGAACTCCGAGAGTGAATAGCCTATTTGAAGCAATCCCCTTGCTGGCAGGCGATTCATCGAAAAATAAAAAAGCCGATTCATCAAAGAATCGGCTTCAATTCAACAAAGTGCCCAGGACTGGATTACTTTCAATGATCCCATACGTCCTGCGAGGGGGCTTACTAACAAAAAAGTCCTGGCTCGCTTCGCTCACCTGTCCTTTCTATTTGTCTGCTCTGGCAAGCAAGCTTGCCTCGCATCCAAATAAAAAGTCCCGCACTTTGTGCAGGACTTTTTTATTCGTGCCCAGGACTGGATTCGAACCAGCACACCTCGCGGCGCCGCCACCTGAAGACGGTGCGTCTACCAATTTCGCCACCTGGGCGGGGCGGCAAAGCTAAGAAAAAGGGGATATAGGGGCAATACTTTTTTGCTGTGTACTATACGGTCATTAGGCTACATCCTCTCCACTCGGCCTGGTCTATACGGCCTCTTACCTCAAAATTTCCATTGGCAAGAACATGCCCATAATCTTCGGTAGCAATAAAGCAACACGAATCGATATTAGCCAAGTCTATAATGTTAAGTGCGCCTACTCCCTGCCTATGCACCGCTAGCGGATCGTGCTCTTCGCGTATAGACACTCGCATCCAGGGCGGCGGCTGAAAAATTCCATGGCCAGTAGACCAACCCTGCGAAAGCAATTCAGTCATTCCATACTCGGAGTAAACGACGCTTACGCCAAACGCCTGCCTAAGTAGCTCGTGTAATTCTTCGCGTGTTAGCTCAGGGCCGCGCCCTTTCATGCCACCGGTTTCAATTAGCGTTGTGTGGCGAAGGGGGAGTGGAAACGTACGAGCCAGATCGAGCAGTGCAAAACTTACGCCTAAAAGCAGTGTAGGCTGTTTTTGTTGCTCCAATAATTGAAGAGTTGCTTGCAATTTTGATAGGTTGTGCAAATAGAAGCCGCTGTGTTGATGTTTGCTTTGTTCGATCAGCTGATTAGTCATGTAGACCAGCGAAGAATTGTTTCTTTCGAGATAAGAAGGAAGCAGCGCTAATATGCACCAGTCGGTAGGGGAGCCAAATTGCCGGATAAAGCCCTGCTTAAAACTTTTTTCATAGAGCGATGCATCTGTAACCTGGTGAACGGAGGGTACACTTCCGGTAGTGCCACTGCTTTCGAAAATCAATGAGCTCGAACTCGTAGTAGGGAGGGTAAATTCGGAGCTCAGTTGGCCCTCGGTACTGGGTGCTGCCATCTCCGAGGATGGGGTTACGGCCTTCGGGCAAATGCTAGAGACCCTTGCTGTTTTAAAAAAACTGATGGGTAAAAAGGGGATCTTTTCTGGGGTGTTGACCCGGGTGGGGTCCACCCTAAGGGCATCCACAAAGGCATGATAGACCGGATTTTGGTGATATTGATACCAAAAGGCCTCAAGGGCTAGCTGCTCAAAATGCTGTGGCGTTTGTTCAAAGATCTTAACATTCCATTGCGCTCTTATCTCGGTTAGTCGTTGCAAATGCTGTATTTTTGAGTGTATCGTATGAAAAGCAGTTACATTCTTTTTGTGTCAGCAATCTTACTGGCCGTTGCCTGTAACAAAGATAAGTTTACCAGCGAACCACAGGTACAAGTTAATTCTATACAGCCTTCGGTGGTGCTCAGCGGCAATGTTATTAAATTATTAGCCAGCTATACTGACCAAGAAGGTGACATCGATTCTATTTATATTGTCTACAAATGGTTCAATGCTGCGGGTAGCACTCGTGCAGACACGCTGCAGCGCTATCCTATTTCTAGATTGGGACTGCCTGGTGCATTACGTAAAGCGGATATTCAACTCGAGTTCGAATACAATACCTACAATCAGCCCGATCTGGTAACATTGCCTGGCGTGCTGCGCGATACTACGGCCAGCTTTGGATTAGTGCTAATCGATAAGACCCGTAAGCGAAGCAATTACAGCGAATCGGCCCGTATTCGCTTAAGGCGACCCTGATTTTTTACCGATAATAAGTTTAACCATGGCTAAGAGTACCACAAAGACCACTGCCCGATCTATTTTAACAAATGAGTCGTTTCAGTTCTTTAAAAGTTATATCAACAATGCCTCGCCTGTAGGATTCGAGACCTGGGGGCAAAAACTTTGGCTGGAGTATCTTAAGCCCTATGTGGATACTCATTTTGTAGATCCGTACGGCACAGCGGTGGGAGTGGTCAATCCTACTCATCCATTTAAGGTGGTCATTGAGGCTCATGCCGACGAGATCAGCTGGTTTGTTAATTATATAACGGCCGATGGCTTACTCTATCTCAAAAGAAACGGAGGGGTCGATCACCAAACGGCACCTGCATCGAGGGTCATCATTCATGGAAAAAAAGGACCTGTAAAAGCGGTCTTTGGGTGGCCCGCCATACATACCCGCCTCGGCGCTCCTGAACAAAAAGAGCCCAGTCCTCGCACCGACAATTTATGGCTCGATTGCGGAGCCCGTTCAAAAAAAGAAGTGCAGCAACTGGGTATTCATATTGGTGCCGTAGTTACCTATCAAGATGGATTCGACGAGTTGGCTAACGGCAACTATATTGGCCGTGCTTTTGATAATCGTATTGGTGGTTTTATGATAGCCGAGGTAGCCAGGCTGCTTAAGCAGAACAAAAAGAAACTTCCCTATGGTCTCTACGTGGTCAATGCCGTGCAAGAAGAGATTGGATTACGCGGAGCAGAGATGATCGCCCGACGCATCAAGCCTAATATCGCAGTAGTAACTGATGTCACGCATGATACGACCACACCACTCATCAATAAAAATATAGAGGGTGATGTGTCAACGGGTAAAGGACCATCGCTCTCGTATGCTCCTGCGGTACATAACAAATTGCTGGCGATAGTAGAAAAGGTCGCCGAACAAAAAAAGATACCTATTCAATGGAGAGCTCTCAGTCGTAGCACCGGAACCGATACGGATTCATTCGCTTACTCCAATGACGGTTGTCCTTCGGTGCTTATTTCAATTCCGCTTCGCTACATGCACACAACGGTAGAGATGTTGCACCGCGATGATATTGAAAATACCATCCGCCTCATGTACGAGACCTTACTGCAATTGAGCCCTAAGACTAATCTTAGCTACCTCTGATCTACTTGCGGGCTATACAGTAACTTTGCCTCGGTGGATATCAATTGTACCCAACAAGAACTGGCTTTACTGCAAGAGGTGGCTAACGCTGCCGGTGCGCTGAATCGCGAGACCTATTTGGTCGGAGGATTTGTGCGCGATAAATTATTGAGCCGTCCCACCACCGATATTGATTTTGTTTGTGTGGGAGATGCGCTAGAGCTAGCGGCTGCCGTTGCCTCTCGTTTTCGACCTGCTCCTCATGTAGATTATTTTAAAACATTTGGAACTGCGCATCTATTGCTGCGCTCCGGTGTCTCCGAGTTGCCTCCGTACGATTTAGAGTTTGTAGGAGCGCGTAAAGAGAGTTATCAGCTCACGTCGCGCAAGCCGAATGTTGAGCCGGGTACGATCAGTGACGATCAGTTGCGTCGCGATTTTACGATCAATGCCCTTGCTATAAGTCTCAATAAAGAAAACTTCGGCAAGCTAATCGATCCCTTCGGTGGCGTTGCAGATCTCGATAAGGGCATTATCCGCACGCCCCTTTCTCCGGATACTACCTTTAGTGATGATCCGCTGCGCATGATGCGCGCTATTCGGTTTGCCACGCAACTGGGGTTTAGCATAGAGCCCTCCACCTGGCAGGGGATTGTCGACAATGCGGCACGCATTCGTATTATTTCACAAGAGCGCATTACCGAAGAGCTCAATAAGATCATCGATGCTAAGGTGCCTTCAGTAGGTTTTGATCTTCTTTACAAAAGTGGGTTACTACAGCTGATTTTTCCGCAATTGGTGGCACTGGTCGGTGCCGAGTACAAAGACGGGCAGGGGCATAAGGATAATTTTTACCATACGCTACAGGTACTCGATAATGTGGCCAAGGCAAGCAACGATCGATGGCTTCGATGGGCGGCTTTGTTGCACGATATTGCCAAGCCGGCCACTAAGCGATTCGAAGACGGACACGGCTGGACCTTTCATGGTCACGAGGTAGTAGGGGGGCGCATGGTGCCTAAGATCTTTACGGCCTTAAAGCTTCCGCTAAACGAGAAAATGAAATTTGTACGCAAGTTGGTCGAGTTGCATTTGCGTCCTATCAGTCTTACCAAAGAAAATATCACCGACTCGGCAGTAAGAAGACTGCTCTTTGATGCCGGCGACGACTTTGAATCGTTGATGATGCTTTGTGAAGCTGACATCACTTCAAAGAACAAGCAAAAAGTAAAACGGTTTCTCGACAATTTTTGTTGGGTGCGCCAACGCTGCCGTGAGGTAGAAGAAAAGGATCATATTCGTAACTGGCAGCCTCCCATTACTGGTGAATTGATAATGGAAGTCTTTGGATTGTCTCCCTCTAAGCCGGTTGGGCTTATTAAAGATGCCATCAAGGATGCCATGCTCGACGGCGAAATTCCTAACTCGTACGAAGCCGCCTATGCTTTTATGATAAAAAAAGCGGCTGAGCTTGGTTTGCAGCCACTACAGGGCACTACTAGCTAAGCTGCGCTTTCTATTGATAATATTGTAGCTTTGTAGGCTATGCCGATATTAAAATTCAGGGCTTACTTCGAAGAAGACGAAACGGTGTACCGCGACGTGGCCATTCGGCCTTCGCAACATTTTAAGGAGTTGCACGAGGCAATCCTTAAGGCCTATGAATTCGACAGCAAACACCAGGCGACATTTTTTCGCAGTAACGACAAGTGGCAACGTGGTCGCGAGATTAGCTTGGCGGTCTATGAAAAGTCTTACCAGGCTCCTCCTTTGCTGATGGATGAAACCACGATCGGATCCGAGATAAAAGGACCCAATCAGCGATTTGTTTACGTCTACGACTTCGAAAGAAATTGGAATTTTCTGCTCGAATTGATACAAGTTATCAAAGAAGAAGATCCTTCGCTATTGTATCCGGCCATTACTCGTACCGAGGGCTTGGCCCCTAGCCAATATGGAACCAAGGCGCTGCTGGGAGAAAAGTTTGCTGACATAGAAGAAAAGTATGATCTCTCTGGAAGTGAAGAGGGCTTTGGCGAAAAGGACGAAGAAGGAGAGGATATTGGTTTCGATGAGGCCACCGCACCCGAGGATGAAACGGAGTAAAGAACTTCTTGGTGTTTACCGATCAAAATAGACGGAGCACAACAGCGCACGTGAATCAGTCCCCTCATAGAATTATTGTAATTGCCGGACCTACCGCTGTGGGAAAAACCAATATGTCCATTGCAGTGGCCTCTCATTTACAAGTGCCTATTCTCTCCTTTGACAGTCGACAATGTTACCGCGAACTCTGCATTGGCGTGGCCAGGCCCGATCAAGAGCAATTACAAAAGGTCCCGCATTATTTTATAGCGGACCATTCGGTGTCATCATCAGTAAATGCTGCCTATTATGAACAGTACGCCACGCAAAAGGTGGCTGAACTAGTGGCCCAGTATGGGCAGATAGTAATGGTAGGGGGAACAGGTCTTTACTGGAAAGCATTCTGGGAGGGCTTAGATGAGATACCCGACATAGACCCTTCCATTCGCAAAGGCATACTAGCAGCTTACGAACAGGGGGGAATAGGGTGGCTGCAGTCTGCCCTGGCCAACGAAGATCCACTCTTTGCTGCCACCGGAGAAATGCGTAATCCTCAGCGAATGATGCGGGCACTAGAGGTTGTGCGGGCTGCTAAAAAAAGCATTTTGTCTTTTCGGCGCGGTCAGGTCAAGCAACAACCCTACAATTTATTGGCAATCGGGCTGCACTTGCCTCGCCCTGAATTGAACCTGAGAATAGACCAGCGAGTAGATAAGATGATGGCGGATGGATTGCTTGAAGAGGTTGGGTCACTTCAAAAGTATAGTAAATTAAATGCTTTAAATACAGTTGGTTATAAGGAGTTATTTCAATATTTACAAAAGGATATATCACTCCAAGAGGCCATAGCGCTTATCAAGCAAAATACGCGTCAGTATGCCAAACGGCAAATGACCTGGTTTTCAAAAGATCCATTGTTTCGGTGGTTTTCGCCCGCTCAGGAATCTGAGGTGATTAGCTTGCTTTAAACAACCAGCTGTCTTTTGTAGAGCTGAATAGTGTTGGACAAGCCCAAGTATAGAGCATCGCAAATAAGGGCATGGCCAATGCTGACCTCTTGCAGCCATGGAATGGCTTTACAAAAAAAGTGAAGGTTTTGAAGGTCCAGATCGTGGCCGGCATTTACGCCAAGTGAGCAATCTCGAGCCATAGCCGCTGCCGCAACATACGCTTGGATGGCTTCGTTCCCTTTGTCTAAACTATATTGCTTGGCATAGTGCTCGGTATATAGCTCAACGCGGTCGGTGCCGGTATCGGCGGCAGCTTTTATAATCTCCGGCACAGGATCTACAAAGATGCTAACTCGTATGCCTGCTGCTTTAAAAATGGCGATGGTCTCTTTTAGATAATCGCGATGTTTGAGCGTATCCCACCCATGATCGCTGGTCAATTGTCCTTGATCATCGGGCACCAGAGTTACCTGGTCGGGGCGCGTCGCTAATACCAGATCTATGAATTTTTGCTCGCGACAGTTCCCTTCTATATTAAGTTCGGTGCTGATGATCTTTTTGATATCAGTTACATCGCTGTAGCGGATATGCCTTTCGTCGGGGCGAGGATGCACGGTTATACCATCGGCCCCCATTTGCTGAACATCTATGGCCACCTGCAGCACATTGGGATTATTGCCGCCTCTGGCATTACGAAGTGTGGCGAACTTATTGATGTTTACCGAAAGCTTGGTCATAGCTGCATTAAATCAATGTAAGAGTAATATAGCGTTGCAAAGATACGCCCCTAGCATTCTTTCCAGGTATGATCGGCCAACAGCTGAACAGCGGCCACAAATCGTTTAAAGGGCAATGAGGAACCCCATTCTCTGGGGGCGACCAGCGATAGCAGGTGCTGACCATCTTTTTTCTCGTAGAGATAATAGTGCTGTCCGATATTCGGGGTAAAAGATAGTCTGGCCTCATAGATCTTTAAAGAAAGATCTTTTCGTTGCTGAATCTCTTGGGCCTGTAGGGCGAGGAGCTCTATTTGTTTTCTGATCTGGTCGAGCTGCATGTTTGTCTGCTCTTCCATGGCAACTAAAGCCTTGTGCTTAATGACCCCTTCTTCGGTAGGTTTAATGACGGCCCCCGATACAGAGGCGGCGTAGGGAAGGACGCTCATTTGCTTATGGTAAAACTCCACATCGCGATAGTCCTTGCTATTTTCATCGAGACCTTCTTGGGTAATACGCAAGTAGCCATTTGGCATAATCTCGTGTACTATACGAAGAAGTTGTTCGGCTTTTTTATAAAAGCATACTTCGAGCGTGATTCCATCAATCACTTCGGCCCTGGCCCCATCAGCCTCGCCCTCTTCTATAAAGACCTGCAGTTGCCCGTCGGCCAGTAGGGTATAGCCAGAAGAGTAGGCTTGGTTCTCGAGGCTCACCCAGTTATGAAAAATACGGAGCTCTTTTTTGTTATCGGTCGCCTCTATGCGGTAAATACCGCTTTTAGGGCGCTGCCTTTTCTCATAGGTTCCCTTTTCAGGAAACAGCTGCCAAGATGCCAAAAAGTTATAGGCTTGAACCATACGTTAAACTATTACAAAAATAGCTTCGAAAAGTTGCCTCTCTTTCTATCTTTAGGTCTGTATATGTACATGAAAAAGCTATTTGGACTATCCCGGAATGCCTTGTTGATACTAGCTTTGGTAGGAGGCTTGTTGCTGGGTTATTTTTTCGTACTTCCCTTTACGGCCGAACAAGTGGCATCGGTAATACCTCGCAGTAGCGAAAAACTGCTGGGCGATGCGGTCTATGCTGCTTTACAGGAAGAGGGAGATAGTAACGGCAGTGCGTTGCTTACTGCTTTTTTTGATTCCTTAAACGTTGTAACGCCTTATTCGATCCGAATAACGCTAGTGGACGATAAAACGGTCAATGCCTTTGCGCTGCCAGGCGGGCAGATCGTTGTTTACAGCGGGTTATTAAAAAAAATGAAGAGCTATACCGAACTGGCAGCCCTACTAAGTCATGAGTTTATTCATGTAGAGAAAAGACATGCCACTCGCTCTATTTGCCGAAGTTTGGGCTCGCAGTTCTTTGTGGGATTGTTATTTGGGAATATGGGATCACTGGTGTCGGTGGCGGCGGGACATGCCAATGAGATACGCTCGCTAAGCTACTCTCGTCAGCTAGAAAAAGAGGCTGATTTAAGCGGATTGCAACTATTGCTCGACCGACGAATCGATGCCAGGGGCTTTGCCGATCTTTTTACCCGCCTAAAAGAGCAAGAATCCGATTTGGTCATTCCCGAGATCATCAGCAGTCATCCTGACACCGATGTACGGGCCGCTTATATTAAAAAAGCAGCCGCCGGTCAACAACCTGTCTCTCATCCCGTTCTTAACCATATTTTTGATCAACTAAAAAAATTGTACCCATGATCATCACTACTACCAATGCTATCGAAGGAAGACCCGTGCAACAATACCTGGGTCTGGTCAATGCCCAATGTATTATTGGTGCCAACATGTTCAAGGATATTTTCGCAGGGCTTCGCGACTTGGTCGGCGGACGCAGCAAAACCTACGAGGGGGTCATAGAAGAAGCTAAAAATGATGCGCTACGAGAATTGCAAGACAGAGCCCAGGCCTTGGGTGCCGATGCAATTATCGGTGTCGATCTCGATTTTGAGACCGTTGGAGCCAGTGGCAGTATGCTAATGGTAATCGCTACGGGCACCGCTGTACGACTATAATTATCTTCCATTGTATGCGACTATATCTTTTTTTAGTAGTGGGCTTACTGCAGTCAGTTGGTGTGCTTCTTGCGCAGGACTGTAACCTCATTAAAGAGACCGATCCCTTTACCCGGCAAACTCGTGTATCTACCGGTTTTATGGAATTGACCGGAGCTTCGATGGTCGCCGATGCCGACAGCAAAGAGATCGATATAATGATTACGTTTAAGACCGATCGTTGCTTTGATGATGGCTGTACGGCGATGATCTATTTTGAGGGAGGTAAGCAAAAGCTTAGTTTGCGAAATGGTGGTACGATGAATTGTGAGGGGTTGTTTCATTTTATTTTTCGTAATGGTCCTACTGTCAATTACCAGTTAAAGAAAATGGCAACAATGCCCATTAGCCATATGGTTTTTACGGATCGCAACGAAAAGACCATTCCTGTTACACTCAGCAGTCAGCAGCAAGAAAAACTTCGAAATGCCCTTCGTTGTTTTACCGAAGAGGCGCCCAAGCTTTTACAGCAGCAGTAGCTGAATATCACTCCAGTAATAGTTTATTAGCGGGACAAAATTCCACTCGCTTGTATCCAGTAGGGTAATTAGTATCATAAAAAAAGCCCCTCCAAATGGAAGGGCTTTGCAAATTGGTTTTGGTTGTTGATTAATAACGGTAATGCTCGGGTTTAAAAGGACCTGATTTACTAATACCCAGGTATTCGGACTGCGGTGCAGTCAACTCATCGAGCTCAACGCCGATTTTAGAAAGATGCAATCGGGCTACCTTTTCATCGAGATGCTTGGGTAACACGTAGACCTTATTATCATAGTTCTTGTGGTTATTCCACAGTTCTATCTGTGCCAGCGTTTGGTTAGTAAAGGAATTGCTCATTACAAAAGAGGGGTGACCGGTAGCACAACCCAGATTGACCAAACGACCTTCGGCCAAGATGATAATGTCTTTTCCATCTACATTATAGATGTCCACCTGGGGTTTAATGGTGTCTTTGGTATGACCATAGTTGGTGTTGAGCCAAGCAATATCGATCTCGATATCGAAGTGTCCAATGTTACAAACAATGGCTTTGTCTTTCATCAATTTAAAGTGGGCGCCGGTAATCAGATCGCGGCAACCAGAAGCGGTCACTACGATGTCGGCTTCTTTAACAGCATCGATCATCCTCTTTACTTCAAATCCGTCCATTGCAGCCTGCAGTGCACAAATAGGATCGATCTCGGTAACAATTACGCGGCAACCGGCACCGGCCAGCGAAGCCGCTGATCCCTTACCCACATCTCCATAGCCACCTACTACGGCAATCTTTCCGGCCAGCATTACATCGGTAGCACGACGAATGGCATCTACCAGCGATTCTTTGCAACCATACTTGTTATCGAATTTCGATTTAGTTACAGAATCATTTACATTGATGGCCGGCATAGGAAGTGTTCCTTTTGCTACACGCTCGTACAAACGATGCACACCTGTAGTGGTCTCCTCAGAGATTCCCATTACATGCTGTGCGAGTTCGGGAAACTTATCGAGTACCATATTGGTAAGGTCTCCTCCGTCATCGAGGATCATATTGAGAGGTCTTTCTTTGCTGCCAAAGAATAATGTTTGCTCAATACACCAGTCGGCCTCTTCGATGGTTTGACCTTTCCATGCGAATACACCGATACCTGCAGCGGCAATGGCAGCAGCGGCATGGTCTTGGGTAGAGAAGATGTTGCAAGAGCTCCATTTTACCTCGGCACCCAGGGCTACTAGTGTTTCGATTAGCACTGCAGTTTGAATGGTCATATGAAGACAGCCGGCTACACGCGCTCCTTTTAATGGTTGAGCGGCTCCGTATTCGGAACGAAGAGCCATTAGACCTGGCATCTCTGCCTCGGCCAAACGTATTTCTTTACGACCCCATTCAGCTAACGAGATATCGGCCACTTTATAGGGCAAGCTAAAATCAATGGATTGAGTTAAGGTAGACATAGTACTTTTTTAAATTGATTGGCCGCAAAGCTATATCATATTTAATTAATAAACCAATTGTAAGGCCACTATATAAGCTGTAAGACCATTATATAATCATTCATATAATATCCATTTCCTACCGCTATATCGACCTCTTCTTGCATGTGATACCCCAAGGCCTCATAAAAGTAACGGGCTTTGTTTTGCCTGTTTACTTGTAATTCAATGGATTGCCCTTGTTGGGCTTTGACTTGCTCGTGTATGTAAGATAAAAAATAACGGCCAGCACCGTTGCCCTGAAACGTTGGCAGTATGTATAATTTATGGAGTTTATAGTGATGCTCTTGCAGTCGTTGATAAGAGGCATACCCTACGGGCTTATCCTTATTGTACAAGAGTAAAAAGTGGCAACCTTCTTGTAGCTGCTTTTGCAGAGAGGTCGGACTATACATCCATTCCATCATATAGTCTAGCTGGCCTTCATCGAGAATGGGAGCATAGGTGGCCGGCCAGATCTCTGCGCATAAGGACCGAATCAGCTCAATATCTTTTACGCTGGCATCCCTTATGGTATAAGGGGAGGGTATCATCAGTTGTTATTTCGAATTCGGTTAAATAGACCTTTTTTCTTTGTGGGTTCTTCTTTGGGGGCGCCAATAGGAGTGCCTTTAGGAGTTATAGCGGGGCTGCTTTTGATGGTATCTTTTCTGACAGGTGCAGCAGGTTTTTTCTCCTCTTCTGTAACGGGTGTTGATTCAGGTCCTATGTACTCCGAAGGTTGCAAATTGTAATCTTCCTCACTGCCTACGCCCATATCTTGTCCTTGTGCTCCGGGGCTATTCTCTTCTGCATTCAGCAAAATATCGGCGCTGTTGATAAATTGACCCATTTCGGCAGGTACTACAAAGCGAGCTTCTTTTTCTATTCCGGTTTTGGTATCGGATAATACTTTACCTAGAAAGAATTCACAAATTGGTCGAGCCATGCGAGAGCCCTCTCCTTCGTTACGAATAAACTGGTCATCGAAACCTACCCAAGAGCCAACCAGTATTTGTGGCGTAAACCCAATAAACCAAGCGTCGGCATTATCATTGGTAGTTCCGGTCTTACCGCCCATTTCGGCGGCTCCCACACGTCCACGCATGCCGGCGGCGGTACCAATATCAACGGCTCCTTGCATCATACGGGCCATCGTATAGGCGGTGGCTTCGCTAATTACTTCTTTTCGGTTGACACTAAAGTCGAATCGTTTAATTACGTTTCCATTACGGTCCTCGATACGGCTAATGGCAAAGGGTTTGGTAGAAAATCCTCTTCCGGCAAAAATGGTATAGCCCCATAGCATCTCATACAGAGAAAGATCGCAAGTGCCTAGAGCCACAGAGGGGTAGGGGTCTATTGGAGTAGGAATATTGAGTCGGGCCATAAATTCGGAGAATTGCTGGGGGCCCACTTGTTTCATTATGTAGGCAGTTGCACAATTCTTTGAAAATGCCAATGCAGATAGCATCGATCCGGCTCCTCC
>CANGYW010000048.1 GCA_947458335.1 Chitinophagaceae bacterium
GAATTTGTTTTTGTGTTTTGTGAAATATTTCGCGAATTTATACCGATTTTGGCAAAAGGTAACCCTTTCAGATCAATTTTTTTTAAACCGCCCCCGGGTTACTATTTTTAGAATCCTGTATTAAAGAAAGCAGCATAGTGAAATCCGAACTGTACGATGAGAGCCTATTAAAAGGGCTGGCCGAGGGCGACAAACGATCGATTGAGATTATCTACAAGGATCATTTTAATTCGATCCAAGCATTGATTATCAATAATAACGGATCGTCCGATGATGCCAAAGACATTTTTCAAGAGGCGCTCATAGTATTGTACGAAAAGGTCCGCTCCGGCAGTTTTGAACTGAATTGCCAGATCAAAACCTATCTCTATTCTGTCAGCAAACGGTTATGGCTCAAGAAATTAAGCGTAAGTAACCGATTTGTGTCGTCCGCCGAAGATCCAGAATCTACCTATCCAGTAGAAGACGAGATAGAAGCGCACGAAAAAAGAGACGCTGAGTTTGACATGATGGAAAAAGCGATTGCCGGTTTGGGAGAGCCCTGCAAAAGTTTATTGGAGGCCTACTACCTCAAAAAACAAAATATGCAGGTTATAGCCGCCTCTTTTGGATATACCAACGCCGATAATGCCAAAAACCAGAAATACAAATGTCTGCTCAGACTCAAAAAAATATTCTTCGCTCACTACAAAAATGGAATAGATCATGAGTGAATTGAACATGCTGGAGACGGTAGAACGATACATCAACGGAGAGATGAACCCCGATGAGCGGGTTCAATTTGAACAACTACGCAAGACCAACGCAGAAGTGGACCAATTGGTAGTAGAACATACGTTCTTCTTGCAACAATTAAATCGTTTTGGAGAGTGGAAAAAGTTCCGCCACCTATTACAATTTACCCATACCGACCTGGCAGAAAAAGGCCATATTCAATCTTCGCGGCTTAGCGGCAAGGCTCGGGTTATTTACCTTTTTAATCGCTACAAACGGATGGGCTCCATTGCCGCTGCTATTGCGGTAGTTACTACCCTTAGCATCAGCGCACTGGTCTGGACCCTTTCGCCTTCTTCTCCTCACTCCCAGTTCGAGGAGCTCAATAAAAAATATTCACAGCTCGAAAATAAATCGCGCGAGCAGGCCTCCGAGATAGATCAAATAAAAAAATCTAAGACCATCCCGGTAGATATGCCTTTCACCACCGGAGGTACCGGTTTTATCATCGATCCTAAAGGATACCTGGTCACCAATGCACACGTAGTGAGTGGCGCCAGTACGATCGCTATCCAAAACAACAGAGGAGAATACCTGGTAGAGGTGGTTCATATCGACAAACATCGCGACCTCGCCATCTTGCGGATCAACGATGAAAACTTTAAAGGGTATGGTTCACTACCCTATTCAATCAGCAAGAAATCCGGCCAGCTGGCCGACCCGATCTTTACCCTGGGTTATCCACGAAACGAAGTGGTCTACAGTCAGGGATATTTGAGTGCACGCACCGGTTATGATGGCGACACACTCAGTTGCCAAATTGAGATTAGCGCCAACCGGGGCAACAGTGGAAGCCCCATCATCAATCGCCGCGGCGAAGTGATTGGCATCCTTAACGGACGACAGACCAACGCAGAGGGATTTGCCTTTGCCGTACAGGGAAAATATATTTATCAGCTGAGCGATTCACTTCGTAAAGCCGATCCAACGGTTCCTATCCGACTGAGCGCACGCAGTTATATCTCCTCGCTCGAACGAAGTGAGCAGGTAAAACGCATTCAAGACTATGTCTACATGGTAAAGGTCAACTAAGACCAAAGCGAAACAGGATAAACTCCTGATTCAATTAGGTGCTGTAAACTACTAGCTACCATTGGCGCATCCTCTTTGTAGGTAACCCCAAACCAATGCGAACGGGTGGGCACTACCGATACCACTCCTCCTTCTTTAATAAACTGATCGGCCACCAAGGGAATAAAGAATTCAGATTTGAGCGCCTGCCCGTGCTCTTGTAAGAATGCTGCAAACTGAGATTGCGTATAGCTGAAAAAAGAAGGAGCAAAGCACCAGAAGTTCATCGAAACAGCAGTAGAAAGTGGCAAGGTTCGGGGCGTTAACCCATCTTCACAAACCACTTCGCTTCCACTTCTAGAAATATTGATCCGCTCAGTGATAGTCGCCAGATGACCAGCAGCATCGAGTGTACATACACCCCTGTTAACTGTTCCATGCTCCGAAAGGGTTCCCGATAACTCATAGCCTACAATCGCATATTGCTTATCGTTGCACCGCGTATTTAAAAAGGCAGCGGCATTCTCAAATGCCTCCCGGCCATAGAAATCATCAGCATTAATTACAGCAAAAGGGCCATCTACCGCTTCTTGAGCGCACAATACCGCATGGGCGGTACCCCAGGGCTTTGTACGATCAGAAGGCGTCGCGTAGCCATTCGTATAAGAATCCATTTCTTGATACACGTAGGCCGTCTCTATTCGCCCTAACAACTTGGGTTCAAAAAGCGATTTGAATTGCTCGGCAAACTGACTTCTGATAATAAAGACCACTTTTCCGAAACCGGCTCGAATCGCATCATAGATCGAATAATCCATAATAGTCTCGCCCGATGGACCAAAAGACTGCACCTGCTTCATGCTTCCATAACGAGAAGCCATTCCGGCCGCTAAAATTACCAAGGTGGGTTTCATAGGCTTAATTTGCGGGGGCGAAATTACATGTATTTTCGTTAGCCACTCCATGCTTGATTTCTACTTCGAAAAAGCCCCCTGCCAAGACCTGTCTCACCCGACACTGCTTGCTAAAAAATGTGAAGCGGCTGTGCTTCGCCTCGATCTGCTACATCCAATCGTATCGGGCAATAAGTGGTTCAAGCTTCGCTTTTATATCGAGCAGGCGTTACATCAGCGTAAAAAAAGAATCGTCACCTTTGGAGGGGCCTGGTCGAATCACTTGCTGGCTACAGCAGCAGCCTGCCAGCAACTAGGACTCCGCTCTGCCGCATTGGTGCGAGGAGAACGACCCGCGGTTTTATCACAGACCTTACAACAAGCAGCCGCGCTGGGAATGGAATTATTTTTTTTGAGCAGAGAAGACTACAGCCAAAAAAAAATACCTGAAAACTTACTCACCAATTTCGATTACATAATAAACGAAGGAGGAGCCGGTGAGCTAGGTGTAAAAGGAGCTTCCACCCTGCTCGATTGTGTAGAAAAAGAGCGCTATTCCCACATTATCTGCGCTGCAGGTACTGGCACAACGTTGTCGGGAATTATCAATGCGGCTCCGAAAGCATGCACAATCATTGGCATCCCAGTACTGAACGATCTTACCACTATCGAACAAACACTGCAACAGCATGTTCAAAACAAGGCAGCGAAGTGGCGACTGCTACCTAACTATGCCTGGGGCGGCTATGCCAAGCATCCACCTGCCCTACTATCTTTCATGAATACATTTTATGAACAAACAAACATTCCAACCGATATTGTCTACACCGCCAAACTATTTTATGCCTGTCTTCAACTAATCGAAAACGACTTTTTTAAACCTGGCAGCCAGGTGTTGATTATTCATAGCGGGGGGTTACAGGGAAATCGCTCGCTGCCCCTCACTACTTTTTGCTTTACTTAAATAGCAGATGCCCAAAAGGCACTTTATATTTGTCTATCCACTATGCAAGGAACCAATCTTCTTCGCTTTTTGTTTTGCTGTTTGGCCATTCAACTTGCCATTACGGTTAAGGCACAAGAACCGTTACCCACTTTTGAAGTACGCGATATTGGCAGCGGCCGTATTGTGATTAGCTGGTTTAATAAGTACCCTAAAATTACCCAGCTCACCATACAGCGTTCCTTTGATAGTCTACGCGGATACAAAAGCATCTTGACCGTACCCGACCCGACGGCTATACAAAATGGATTTGCCGATACCAAGGCAGACAACGATCATATGTTCTATCGCCTTTACATCTTGCTAGACAAGGGGGACTATTTTTTTACCACTCCTAAGCGACCCATCAAACAAGCGGCATCAGCTGTAAGCAATTCTCTCTACACTACAGCAGCAACCTCGTCTGAGGTTACTGCTGTCAAAAATCAGGTCTCAGCATCGTCTTCTCAACGCAACCGGCCTGTCCAAACCAAAGCGGATGCCGCTGCAGTTTCGTTGGATGCGCCTGCCCTTTTCGATGAACCAAAAGAGGACAGTGCAACCCGATCTCTTACTCGCCAGCAGTTTACTGTCAAAAAAGTAGAGCCGGTAGTCATCAAACTAGATCCTTCTAAAATGGGTGATTCCGCGAAAGTGCCATTTACCGTAAGTCCGCAAAATGACCCAGACGCCTATGCTCCCTCGTTATATGTTTATGCGCAACCCGATGGCAACATCAGAATAGACGTTCCCAATAAAAAAAGGTTTACAAGCTACCGTATCAGGTTTTATGAGGCCGACAAACAGCTACTGTTTGAATTAAAACAATTACCAGCCCCCAGTTTTCAACTGGACAAGACCAATTTTTTACACGGGGGATGGTTTCACTTTGAGTTGTACGAAGAATCGCGACTTATTGAGCGACATAAGGTGTTTCTCGAAAAGGATTTTTGAACTGGCCTATTTACTGGCTGCAGAGGCACTTGCTATGCGAATGCCAAATACTGTTTTGAAATGGGTCAGCAATGTCTCTTTTACCCCCGCTATATCTAGGGAGGTGCCAGTCTCACGCGCTAAGGAAGTAACAGACTTATTGGCAATTCCGCATGGAATTATATTATTAAAATAAGAAAGATCTGGATGTACATTTAAGGCAAACCCGTGCATGGTAACCCACCTACTGCAGCGAACCCCCATCGCACAAATCTTTCGAGCTTTTTCTGGCAAATCGGGATCTAACCATACCCCTGTCTCTCCTTTCGAGCGCTCGCCCTTGACTCCATAGTCGGCCAGTGTTAGAATAATCACTTCTTCTAGCTCACGCAGATAGCGTCCGATATCTGTATAAAAACATTCCAAATCAAAGATGGGATAACCTACAATCTGCCCCGGTCCGTGGTAGGTAATATCGCCTCCGCGATTGCTCTGGTAAAACCCGATCTGTCGTTGCTCCATCTCTTGCCTATTCATTAGCACATGCTCCATCTTGCCACTTTTTCCCAAGGTGTAGACAGGGGGATGCTCAACAAACAAGAGGTGGTGCGAGGTAGCTTCGCCGGCCGCCTTTCGAGCCAGTGTCTGCTGCAACAACTGCTCTTGCAGGTCCCAGGCAAGGCGGTACTCGAGCGTACCCAAGTCTTGAAAATGTACCAATGGCTGCATAGAAATACAAAGGTACCGACAAAGCAGCAAGCTTTACCTTTGCCTACATGAAACCCGAAACAGCGGATCAGCGTCTTGAAGCGAGCGATGAACTCTTTGAGCGCTTTACCCTTCAGGTCGACAAGGGACAAGAACCGCTTCGCATCGACAAATTTCTTAGCAACCGAATAGAGGGTGCCACCCGCAATAAATTACAGCAAGCTATGACGCTGGGTATGGTAACCGTCAATGGGCAGCCGGTAAAGCCCAATTACAAAATCAAACCGCTCGACCAAATTTGTATTTATTCGGATGTAAGCCCAGAGGAGACAGAAGTTGTTCCTGAAAAAATGGATCTTACCATCGAATATGAGGACAAGGATCTGATGGTAATCAACAAGCCGGCTGGCCTGGTGGTTCATCCCGGTAGCGGCAACTATCACGGCACCTTACTCAATGGAATAGCTTGGTACCTGCAGCAACAAAATCCCTCTATTACAGAGGAGGTGCTGCCCCGTTTTGGGCTGGTACATCGCATCGATAAAAATACGAGCGGGTTACTAGTCTTGGCGAAGAGCGATATTGCCATGCGACAACTAGCCAGGCAATTTTTCGATCACAGTGTAAAGAGAGAGTACCATGCGCTGGTTTGGGGCGACCTACAAGAAGATCAAGGTACCATAATAGCGCATGTGGGAAGACACCAGCGCTTTAGAAAAAAGTTTGAAGCTTATCCAGACGGAGATTATGGCAAGGAGGCGATCACGCATTACCAAGTCTTGGAACGATTCGGCTATGTCACGTACGTACGCTGTGTGCTAGAAACCGGAAGAACGCATCAAATAAGAGTACATATGAAACACCTGGGTCATCCGCTTTTCAGCGATGACACCTATGGCGGCGATACGATCGTAAAGGGTACCGTTTACGCGAAGTACAAACAATTTGTAGAAAACTGCTTTAGCATTTGCCCTCGACAAGCACTCCATGCTAAGACGCTGGGATTTTTGCACCCCGTGACCCAACAAGAAATGTATTTTGAAACTTCGCTTCCTTCCGACCTAGAACAGCTACTTGCCAAATGGAGAGCCTATGCCGCAGGATTTAAAAAAAATGATTAGTGCACATCGTAAATGGTGGCAGTAAACAAGCCTCGCTCTCTTTTTTTAAAAACCAAATCCCAATCGCCCACGTAACGCAATAATACCGGCACCACCCATGGCCCAAAACGGGCCATCTCGGCTTCCATCGAAACAGAGAAATCATAGACGCCGGCCCGATAGCTCATGGTGTAGGTTCGCTTTAGCACTTCCATGGTGCGGATACTAAACCAAGTATCCATCTTGTCAATTACCAGCTGATCTCGCTGGGCTGCGGTTAATCCTTTTTTGGCCGCTACGGAAAAAAGATAACAAGGCTCTTCGCGATGTTCGCTGTAATCGATAGAGAAATTGTACAGCTTTGCACGATCGCGATCAAAAATATCCATTTTATCTCCCAGCAGAGGAACCCCCTGCACACGCTGGCCCGGTTTAAAGAGCAGCATTTTTAATTGCTCCTTATGTTTGGATACACCGCTTAAGCCCCTTGTTGAGAATTGACGATTGCGCACCACGTTAGTCTCTCCACATTCGGATCCCTTTGTAAAAAATAAACTTGCATAGAGCGCTGCCGTATAATAATTATAATCTCTTTTTCTATCGTAAAAGTTTCCAGTAGCCTTTTCTTCGAGCACTTGCATCGAGCGACAATTACCCGTACGAATCTGTCGGGTCTTACTCAATAGTCGGGCCTGTATCTGACCTTGTCGATCGCGCATCATTATATCATTGCTCGACGTAAAATTGAGAACCCGCAGATTCTTGAACGCTTTATAAAAACTCGTATCGGTCCTTACCTGCTCTATAAACCGATTAACATTAAGTCGGCTGCGAATAACGACCTCCGACAACTGTATGGATCGAGCCAATCTAGACTGCTCACTGGCGTCTTCTACACCGGACTGTGCCCACAACGAAGCGTTAAACGTAAAAAATAGTATCAGCAGGCAGGCCCTCATTGTTAAAATTGCATCTTGTAATCGACCTTGACATGACCCTTGGTGATATCGGCCAACTTGCCCTTAAGTAGTTTCTTTTTTAACCCCGAAAGATGATCTATAAAGAGCTTCCCCTCGATATGGTCGTACTCATGGAGGATAACACGGGCCGTTAAACCCGAAAACGCTTTTCGGTGTGGCTGCCATTGCTCATCAAGGTATTCTAACTCAACCGTGGCAGGACGCAGTACATCCTCTCGTACCTTAGGAATACTCAGACAACCCTCATTATAGGCCCAGGGGGCACCTGAAAGGGAGACGATTTGGGCATTGATAAAAACGGCCTTAAGACCGGGGGCGTCGGGATAACTTTTTTGCTCATCGGCTGACATGCCTTCGAAGATCTGCAGCGTGTCGACGGTAAAGAGCCTGATGCTTCTATTGACCTGGGGGGCTGCCAGCCCTACCCCATTGCTAGCATACATCGTTTCCCACATATCGGCAATAAACGATTCCAGTACAAGTTCACCGGGCTGTAGCGGTGCCGCTACCTTTCTAAGCACAGGATGTCCGTAAGCAACAATAGGGAATATCATAGCACAAAGTTACGCACCTTGCACCGATCGCAGGTATTCTTGTAAGAGGATCGTAGCCGCAATTTCATCGACCAGTTTCTTATCGCGACGCTGCTTTTTTTTGAGTCCCATTTCTATCATGGCATCTTTAGCCATTTTAGAGGTAAATCGCTCGTCTATCTTTTGAACAGGAATAGTCGGAAAATTTTTTTGTAACTGGGCAATAGCCTTGGCGACGATGGGGGTTCCATGAGTAGCACTATCATCCCAATTGGTAGGCCAGCCCACCACAAAAACAGATACTTTTTCGTGTAACAGGTATTCTTTTAAATAAACAATCAACTGATGGGCATCGATGGTGGTTAGTCCCGTAGCGATAATCTGCATAGGATCGGTAACGGCAATCCCCGTACGTTTTGCTCCAATATCGAGTGCCATGATCCTGCTCATATCAGAAAAATTTAAATAGATCGATACATAAAAAAAGGGCAAAACAAACAGAGGCGATTCCGTTGGCCGTCATAAAGGCAATATTGACCTTGCGTAGATCATCTGGCTTAACCAACGAATGCTGATACCAGAGCATGGCAGTAAACAAGGCAGCTCCCACCCAATATAAAACCCCAAAATTGCCATAAATCCCTGCCAACAGCACCAACAATGCACAGCTTACGTGCAACACTCTCGACAACTGCAAGGCCCTTGGCTTGCCCAACCATACTGGAATAGAAAATAATTGCTGCGATCGATCGAAAACCTCATCTTGTAATGAATATATTATATCAAAACCCGATACCCAGCAAAGCACCAGCAGCGAGAACAAGATCGGTAAAACAGCAAATTGTCCGGTAACGGCTAGGTAAGCCCCAATCGGAGCTAGTGATAATCCTACTCCTAATACCAGGTGGCATAGCGAAGTAAACCGCTTGGTGTAGCTGTATCCTAAGATGACCCCCAATGCCACAGGCGAGAGATAAAAACAAAGGGGATTGATGAAAAATGTACATCCCACAAATAACAATGCATTGACAACTGTAAAGAGTAAGGCCCCACTGGGACTAATTAATCCCGAAGGAATCTCGCGACCGGCCGTACGGGGATTACGAGCATCGTAAGATCGGTCTAGGTAGCGATTAAATGCCATAGCGGCACTGCGAGCAAATACCATACAGCCTACCACCAGCACCAAGCGCCATAGTAACGCCATTGAATAGGATTCACTAAACAAAACCGGGCTAAATGAATGCTCCGAAAAAGACAAGCCCTCTCTAACACCGAGCGAAAAACCAACCAGGGCAAAGGGCATCGCAAAAATGGTGTGCGAAAAGGCGATCAGTCTTAGGTACTGTTGTATTCTTTTTTTCATAATCAGCCGGCCTGTTTTTGTAGGTGTCGGCGGACCAACTCCCAGAGCACTACCCCGGCAGCGGTAGCGATATTGAGTGAATGTTTCATGCCGAACTGTGGAATTTCGATACAGCCATCACAGCTTTGCAACGTGTCCGTCTCTACGCCGCTTACTTCATTACCAAATACAATGGCAATTTTTTGATCGGGCAAGAACGGCAGTTGATGTATAGGAACGCTGGCATCGGTCTGCTCTGCCGCCAGCACCTTGTACCCCAGTGCCTGTAATTCGCTAATGGCTGTGGTAGCTTTAGCTGCTTGCTTCCAGGGTACTGCTTCTTCGGCCCCCAAAGCGGTCTTGGCAATCTCTTTGTGCGGAGGGGTAGCACAGTACCCTACCAGATAAACAGCTTCTATAAAAAAAGCATCGGCACTGCGAAAGACGCTGCCCACATTGTAGGCACTGCGGATATTCTCAAGTACCACCACAATCGGAAAACGAGGCAATTCCCTACACTGCGCAACCGATAATCTTCCCAATTCGTCGCCACTTAGTTTACGCATGCGGCAAAGGTAAGCAGGGTTCCTTATTTTTGTCGCTCACGGTTAGCGCACCCATCACCTATGGCAAAAAGCACCCCAGCAGAAACGCCGCTCATGCAGCAGCACCGGGCCATTAAACAAAAATATCCCGATGCGATCTTGTTGTTTAGGGTGGGTGACTTTTATGAGACCTTCGGTCAAGACGCGGTTATAGCTTCCCGAGTCTTGGGCATTACACTAACCAAAAGAAATAATGGAGCTGCCGCTGCTGCCGAGTTGGCGGGCTTTCCACATCACTCTCTCGATACTTATCTGCACAAACTGGTCAAAGCGGGTCATCGCGTAGCAGTATGTGATCAACTCGAAGACCCCAAACAGGCAAAGGGTATTGTGAAAAGAGGCGTTACCGAAATGGTAACTCCTGGCACTGCCACTGGCGATAAACTGCTAGAACAGCGCTCTAACAATTTTTTGGCTGCAATAACGCCCCCAATAAAAGATCAGTACGGAATTAGCTTGCTCGATCTGTCTACCGGTGAACTCTTGGTGGCAGAAGGCAGCAGCGACTACGTCTACAAATTACTGCAGAGTTTTCAAACCGCAGAAATCGTATGTAGCAAAAAACAACTGCCCTTGCTCAAAGAGCAATTTTCTATTCGTGTGTATACCTATACTCTCGATGAATGGATCTTTGATGCCACCTATGCCGCCGACTCGCTACTCAAACATTTTGAGACACACTCTTTCAAAGGATTCGGTGTTGAAAATATGAGCTTGGGACTTACCGCTGCCGGTGCGCTATTTCATTACCTGCGAGAGACCGAACATCCTCACCTAGAACATATCACCCGCATACAGCGATTAGACCAATACGATTTTTTATGGATGGATCGCTTTACTATTCGCAACCTCGAGCTGGTCAGTAGCACACAACCCGATAGCCCTACATTGCTTTCGGTACTAGACAATACTGTAACACCCATGGGAGCACGCCTTCTAAAACGCTGGCTGCTTTTTCCGCTCATTGACCTGCACAAGATCGAAGAGCGACTGGGTTGGACCCTCTCGCTGATCAATGACCGACCCACAAAAGAAATATTGGTCGCAGCCTGTAGCGAATGTGGAGATCTGGAGCGGCTGGCCGCAAGAATCGCTCTTCGAAAAATATCGCCCCGCGAACTCAGACAATTGGCCCGCGGGCTAGAAGCCGTAGAGCGCATCAAACAACTTACCTCTCCGCATACAAGCGAAGCTTGGTTGCCATTACTAAACGAACTCCCGTCTTGCAGCGAAGTGATCGAACAAATACAACGAACACTGGTAGAACAACCCGCAGCTCAGGTTCAAAAAGGGGGTTGTATCGAAGAAGGGGTCAATAACGAACTCGATGAACTGCGTGCCATGGCGCGGCATGGTAAAGAATACCTGCAATCACTCTTGCAAAAAGAAATAGCTCGAACCGGTATCACCTCTTTAAAGATCGGTTTTACCAACGTATTTGGTTACTACCTAGAAGTGACCCACGCCCATAAAGAAAAAGTACCAGCCGACTGGATTCGAAAGCAAACCCTTACACAAGCCGAACGCTATATAACGCCCGAGTTAAAAGAATACGAAGAAAAGATAGTGGGTGCCGAAGAAAAAATCTTGCAACTCGAAGTAAAACTTTACGAAGAGCTATTGAGTAGGCTTCTGCCTGTAGTTCCCAAACTTCAACAAACAGCCGCAAACGTAGCCCGTATTGATTGTATCTGCTGCTTTGCCGAAAATAGTATACGCTATCAGTACCACCCTGCCAAGGTAACTCGCTCTGCTAGGATTCATATTAAAGAAGGCAGACATCCTGTTATAGAGCGAGCCTTACCACCGGGCCAAGGCTACATTGCAAATGATCTTCTGCTCGACAAAGAGCAACAACAGATCATCATTCTCACCGGCCCCAATATGAGCGGAAAATCGGCATTGCTTCGACAAACTGCACTCATTACCATAATGGCCCATATGGGTCATCCCGTTCCCGCCAGAGAAGCGCATATTTCTCTAACAGATCGCATTTTTACACGGGTAGGCGCCTCCGATAACTTGTCGGCCGGCGAGTCCACCTTTATGGTCGAAATGAACGAGACGGCTTCAATTATCAACACACTGAGCGCACAAAGTTTGGTCCTGCTCGACGAGATTGGCAGAGGCACCTCCACATACGATGGTATTTCCATAGCCTGGAGTATTGCTGAGTTTTTAAATGATAGCCCGCACCGACCCTTAACTGTATTTGCCACCCACTATCACGAGTTGAACGAGCTGGAGTCATTGCGACCTGCCATTCGAAACTTTCATATTACCCACCGAGAGGCAGACAATAAGATCCTTTTTTTACGAAAACTGGCGCCAGGAGGTACTACCCATAGCTTTGGTATTCATGTGGCAAAAATGGCCGGTATGCCCATTTCGCTAACCCAGCGAGCCGAAGCCCTTTTGCACCTACTAGAAAAGGGCCGGGAAGCCAGCTCTCTGTCTACGCCTGGAGGGGCCGAAGCAGGCCGGCAGACCGACCGCATACAGCTCTCGATCTTTGATGCCCATACCGAGACCTTTCAGGCCCTGCGCACCCTACTGGCAGAGACCGATCTAAATCAATTGACCCCCCTGCAGGCCCTAGTCAAACTGCAGGAGATCAAAGAAAAACTCAGCTGATCGGACCCGGGGGCCAACCCCAATCGTAAATTTTAGTTACTTTCTAAATTTTTCATACTTTTACCGAAATCTGTCAGTATGAAACTGCTTAAACCGACTGCTTATTTTTTGTTACTCTCGGTATTGTCTTTAACCCTTGCCTCTTGCGACAGAGACGCCGACCTTTATGTGAGAAAAGAATATGTAAAGAATGATATTCTACTCACCGGTGCTCTCAACTTTCCACCCACGGCCTCTCCTGCTCTGGGCAAGATGAACATACACTATAACACCGCCACCAAGCTACTCACCTACTCTATCAGTTGGTCTGGTCTAACCGGAGCCGTTACCGGAGCCGCTATTCATGGCTTGGCCCCCTCTGGATTTGCAGCCAGCCCCGTACAAAATTTCAGCACCAGTGCAATCACCCGCTGCGCCACTGTTACTA
>CANGYW010000049.1 GCA_947458335.1 Chitinophagaceae bacterium
CTTGCGCAAGAGTTAAATGAACGCATAGAACAACTTTGCGCTTTAACCGCCGAATACCTGGTGACCGACCAGGATATTTCTATGGAAGCGCTTGTTGGACAGTTGCTGGGCAACCACCACCTTACCATTGCCACCGCAGAGAGTTGCACAGGCGGACTCATTGCACATCAACTAAGCACGGTGCCCGGTGCTTCTGCATATTTAAAAGGATCGGTAGTCTGTTACTCAAATGAAATTAAAGAAGCAGTACTGGGTGTACACCATAGCACGCTACTACAGCACGGCGCGGTAAGTGAAGAGGTAGTTACCGAAATGGCAAAGGGCGCGCTTCGCGTACTTAGGGCAGATATAGCTCTAGCCGTATCGGGCATCATGGGCCCCGCTGGAGGAAGCCCCGAAAAGCCGGTGGGAACCGTTTACGTGGCAATAAGCAACGGAAATAGAACCACTACACATCGACTCAGGCTTGGCTTCGACCGGGCTCGCAATACGCAACAAACAGCCCTTTTTGCTCTAAATCTGCTGCGCAAGTTTATTGTAACAGAAGAAACTAGCAACAAATAGAGTGCCCATTACTATGGTCGCCTGCGCTAACACAAAAGCACAATACCTCCCTGATGCGCCTTGCCTAGGCGATCTGATTTGCATCAAATTACTACCTTTGAACTTTACGATCCTTGCTAAATAATACCACCTATGGCTCTTGTTGATTTGGTCATGCCGAAACTTGGCGAAAGTATCATGGAAGCTACCATCCTAAAATGGCATAAGCAACCCGGCGATACCGTAGCACAAGACGAAACAGTGTTGGAAATCGCCACCGATAAAGTTGATAGTGAAGTACCCAGCACAGCTGCAGGTGTTATTGAACAATTATTGTTTGCCGTAAATGATGTAGTACCCATAGGAACGGTCATTGCCAAAATACGCACTGGTTCGACCGAAGCGGTACCGGCAGCCCCTGCTGTACCCACGCCCGTCATTGCTACTGCCGTTCCCGTAATGCAAGAGGCTACTGCCCTGCCCAACAACAAGCCCACTGCCACACCCGCCCTTAGTGCTGGTGGTATAGGACGCTTTTATTCTCCACTAGTACTGAACATTGCTACTAGCGAGGGCATCGGACTAGCCGAACTAGAAACTGTGGCTGGTACCGGCAACGAAGGGAGAGTCACAAAAAAAGATATCCTCGAATATGTTAGCAAGCGAAAAAGCGGCCTTACACAGACCCAGACTGCGGTAAGTCATACGGTCATGCCACGGCAAGAAGTGGTTATTCCGTTAGCAAAGATCGAGCCAGCACCCCTGCCTGTAAACTATGGTGGCAATGTAGAGATTATCGAGATGGACCGCATGCGAAAGCTGATCGCAGACCACATGGTGCGCAGCAAACATACCAGTCCGCATGTGACCAGTTTTACCGAGGCAGACGTTACGAATTTGGTTCTATGGAGAGACCGCGTTAAAAAAGAATTCGAAAAACGCGAGTCTACCAAGATAACCTATACGCCTCTTTTTATAGAAGCCATTGTTCGCTGCATCAAGAAATTCCCTCTCATTAATTGCTCACTCGACGGCACCAACATCATTGTAAAAAAAGATATCAATATCGGAATGGCTACAGCCCTTCCCTCGGGCAATCTAATCGTACCCGTAATAAAGAACGCCGATCAATTTAATATGGTAGGGCTGGCCAAACAAGTCAACCAACTGGCCGATGCGGCTCGCCAAGGAAAGTTGAAAGTCGACGATACACAGGGAGGCACCTTTACGCTTACCAACGTGGGAACGTTTGGTTCACTGATGGGAACTCCCATCATCAATCAACCTCAGGTAGCTATTTTAGCCGTAGGGGCTATTAAAAAACGTCCCGTGGTAGTTGAGACCCCAGCTGGTGATTCCATAGCCATCAGACATATGATGTATTTGAGCATGAGTTACGATCACCGCATTGTGGACGGAAGTTTAGGAGCTACTTTTCTGACAGCTGTCGCCAAAGAATTAGAGAGCTTCGATCCTGGTAGAGAACTCTAATTGATGATCACTCCTCTGGCATTGTGGTATCAAGACCCCAGTCTCTTCCTTTGTTAAGGGCTGGGACTCCCTCTGTCAACCAACGAGCTGGCTTTTCTCCTTTGAGCAACCAATCGAAGAACTGTTGTTGCCGCATCGAAATATCTTTTTGGTTCTTTCGTTCGCGCAGATTGTGTGCCTCTCCATTGTAGTTGAGCATCCACACTTGCTTACCAAGTCTGCGCAAGCCGGTGAATAGCTCTATGCCCTGGTACCAGGGAACGGCCCCGTCTGCGTCATTGGCCATGATGACTAAGGGAGTTTTAACCTTTGGTAAATGAAAGAGCGGTGAGTTAGCTATGTAAAGATCGGGCCTTTCCCATAGGGTAGCCCCAATACGACTTTGAGAGACTTCGTATTGAAATTGCCTGTTAATTCCACTCTCCCACCGAATACCACCATAAGCACTAGTCATATTAGCCACCGGCGCTCCGGCCCAGGCGGCTTTGAAAAGATTTGTCATTGTCACCAACTGCGCCACCTGTATGCCACCCCAACTCTGGCCCTGGATGGCCATATTTCGCGCATCGATATACGGCAACTTGGCCAGACTATTGGCGGCACTTACAACATAGTTGTAACAACTTTTAGCTGGATACCCTTTTGTATAAAAAATATCAGGAGAAAAGACAATGTAGCCACGGCTTACATAAAAAGAAATATTTAAACGACTTCCTGTGGGCGTGGGTGGAATATAACTGTGTAAAGTTTCGGTATGCGTCTCATAGAAATAAAAGATAACTGGATATTTTTTTGAAGGATCAAAATTCTCGGGACGATACATGATACCTTGTGCAGGTTTACCATCGAGCGCCTTATAGCGGTACAGAGTGGCTGTTCCCCAGTTGTACTGCTGCTGTTGGGGATTAATCCACGAAATACGACGCTCGGCTCCTTGAGCGGAGACCCCGGCAGCAACCTCCCACAGGTGTAGATCGGGGGATTTTTCGTACCGCTCCTTGGTATAGGCGATTACCGGTGCACGCAGTGCTTTTATCGGCATGCCGTAAGCGAACGAGCCGGCTTGACGCTTTACAAACCGTAGTCGGCCACTTTCCCACTCTGCAACTGCAATACCGGCATCCCGGTTTTCTTGTTGTTGATAGCGCCAGTAAAGTGGCCCCTGTTGCGGAACATACTCTTGCTCAGGATCTAAAGAAATAAACCGATAGTTCTCTTTTTGTAGACGCCCCACTTCGGTGACATTTTTTGCTGCTCTAGTAGCGCTAATGGTCACCTTCCAGGCATCATAGCGATCGTAGATCAACACCGCCGTGTCACCGGGAAGCCATCCGGCTATTCCATACGGGAAGGCAGGTCCGGGCATGTCGTGCAATTCATCATACAAGGGATGAGGAATAGAACGAGTAATTGTGCGCACACTAGCACCATCCCAACTCTGATATTGACGTAGATCGGCATCATACCAGACCAATGCGCTACCCTTTGGAGAAACAGAAGAGGCAAAGAAGTTTCCATTAAGGTTGGCCTTAATAAGCTGGCGTTGACCAGTCATTATATCGATGCGATAAATATCTTTTTTTGTAGCAGCCGTCCACTGAAAGGGTATGCGCTTGCCATAGTCACTAGCAGCATATACCCAAGGACTATCGCCGACTTTGGGAATATAAACAGTTTCTGCCTCGGGAGTACCCAACTGTACGAGCCGACCATAATCTAGATGATAGACGGCCATGTATGAACGCTCTTGATTTCTTTTTAGCTCGTAGAGCTGTTGCGTTTGTAAATAATCATCTTTGTAATGCCAGATGTCGACCTTTACCTGTTCAGCCTCGGGGAAGCTGGTATCTTTTGCAGGCACAATGGGAGCCGTGCCAAAATATAAACGTTTACCCGACTCGCTAAAGCGCAGGTCGGCGAACTCGCTGATGGTCATTCCGAGTTTCATACCCACAGTGTTGCGATCGGCAATTGCCATTGCGGTGTCGTTGCGATGATCGTGATGATAGAGTCTGTAATACTTGATAAGTTCTTTGGGTCTGGCATCGCGCTCGGCCACAAAGGCTAACTGACTACCATCGGTAGAGAATGAAAACCTTCTGATATCATTGGCTCCACGTAAAATAGTATCCACCTTCATTCCGGTCGCCTGAACCAGTAGAACCATTGCCTTACTGAGAGAGTCTTTACTATTTCTAGCTTGCTCTGCGACCAACCTGCCCCCTTTTTTAGAAAGCTGAAACTCGGTAATGCGAGGCAGTGTCAGACGCACATTGCTAGCTGGTTGAAAGATCAACAGATCGGCTGGCGACTCTCCCCCTTCGGCCGCTTTCTCGGCACTTTCGAAATGAAGAACCACCCATCCCTCTTCTTCTGCGGGTAATTTAAAAGAGCGAACATTGGCAAATTTTACGGCGCTGTCTTTCCCTAACTCCAATATACCTACCGAATCTTTAGGCATTTCTTCCGGCTTTTTCTTTTTGTTTCTGGCTTCCTTAATGGCCGCATAGTAAGGCTTGATCTTATAAACAACATAGCGATTGTTATAACTGATAACGGCACCATATCCTCTGGGAATCTCACGACGATAATCCGAACGAAGCGATTGCAGCACCAAGGTGCCATCGCCCTCTTGCACATCTATGGTAAAAACGGCCCAGTTTCCGTCGGCACTCAAGGTCCGTTCGCCGATACGTTGCCAATTGTCATACACTTGATGATCAAGAGGCTTTTTTTGCGCCAGCAACGAACCGGTCAAAAAGACCGGAATCAAAAATAAAGAACGAATCATTTGCATAGGTAACAGATATATTGATCTAAGATAATTTAAACAATTTAGAAAGCGCGTTGTTATCTCGATCATCTACTCGCTATGAAAAAAATACTGTTTTTTACGCTATTAGTCGCCTCCCTCCAAAGCAGCCTTGCACAAGGACTGGGGAGTGTGGCAGGCACCATAACCGACAAGAATTCACTAACGCCCCTGGCCGGTGTCACCATTAGAATAGAGGGCACTTCGCTGGCAACCGTTACCGACTCACTAGGTCGGTTTCGAATAACAGGTATTACGCCCAAAACCTATACCCTTCGAATTAGTTCAATAGGATTTACCGATCTGGTTCTATACAATACGGTCATTACGGTTGGAAACGAATTGAACCTGACCCTTCAACTCGACGCTGCAGCTACCCGGTTGGCAGAGGTCACCGTCAGCTCTGGAAGAAAAACAGCTATAGCCGCCAGCTTGGAGACACCACTTAGCGTACAAAAACTCACCACCGAGGAAATTCGCAGTAACCCCGGTGGCAACTTTGATGTATCGAGAGTAATACAAGCGCTTCCTGGAGTCGGAGGAACAGCAGGCAGTGTGGGCGGATACCGAAATGATATTATAATTCGAGGAGGTGCGCCTAATGAAAATGTATATTACCTAGATGGTATCGAAATACCCGTTATCAATCACTTTGCGACACAGGGCAGCGCCGGGGGACCCACTGGCATGCTAAACGTAAGTTTTCTCGAAGAAGTAAAACTTAGTTCCTCTTCTTTTGATGCACGGTTCGATAATGCGCTTTCTTCGGTATTACAATTTCGCCAGCGAAACGGAAATCCCAATCGGGTACAAGGAAACCTTCGGCTTAGCGCCACCGAACTAGCGACGACCCTCGAAGGACCCCTCTCTTCTAAAACTACTTTTCTTGCCTCGGCTCGACGATCGTATTTACAATTGCTTTTTAAGGCAATCGACCTGCCGATACGACCCAATTACTGGGATTTTCAATACAAGATCACACACCGCATCAACAAAAAAACCACCCTAACTTTTCTAGGTATTGGCGCTATCGATGACTTTAGTTTCGGAGCCCCGCGCGAAGCCACCCCCGAGAAATTATATATACTAGACGCTACCCCTGCCATTCAACAATGGAATTACACCTTCGGTATAAGCGTGCGAAAGCAAATACCGGGGGGCTATTGGAATCTGGCGCTCAGCAGAAATATGTTCGATAACGCGATCGAAAAATTCGATGGCAACAACACCCAAGACGAGACCAAGAGAAGAACAGGGATTAATTCGCAAGAGATAGAGAACAAACTACGATTTGATGTAAACAAGACGATACGAGGTATAAAAATAGCCTATGGCGGAGTCGTACAATACGCCAAAAGCAATAACAACTCTTTTATTCGAATTCGCCAAGAACTTAGAGACGGAGCAGGCAATCTTATTCAACCCGCGGTAGTTTCAAAATACCTATCTAATATAGACCTGTGGAGAACAGGCGCTTTTATACAACTAAGCAAACGAATGGCACAAGACCGGTTGAGTTTGAGCGGCGGTCTGCGAACAGATATGAACAGCTTTACTCAAACAGGTGGCGACCCTCTCAGAACCCTTTCTGCCCGAGTAGGCCTTTCTTATGTATTGGCTGATAAATGGTCGCTGAATGCATCGGTGGGCGATTACTACAAACTTCCTGTTTATACGATACTGAGTTTTCGCAATAACCAGGGGCAACTCGTTAACCGAAACACCGATTACACCAGAAGCTCGCATATTGTCATTGGAACTGAATTCTTACCCGCGCCTACTACCCGTTTTACACTCGAAGCATTCTATAAGCGATACGACCGAGTTCCCGTATCGATAAGAGATGGCATATCGTTGAGTAATCTGGGCGGAGATTTTACTGCAGTGGGCAACGAAGCAGTGCAAACCGACGGACAGGGATACAGCTATGGCTTTGAATTTTTTGCCCAACAAAAACTAAGTAAGCGTTTCTTTGGCACACTTTCCTATACCTTTTTTATAAGCCGCTTTAGTGGTATCGATAAAAAAATGATAGCCAGCGCCTGGGATAACCGGCATTTACTCTCCTTTATTGGAGGATATAAAATGGGAAAGAACTGGGAGATCGGTATCAAGTTTCGCTACCAGGGAGGAGCCCCCTTTACACCTTTCGATATGGCGCAATCTCAACTTAATTATCTAACACTGGGCACCGGTGTATTGAATCTATCTCAGCTCAACAGCCAACGCCTGGGCGCTTTTCATGCTGGCGATATTCGTATTGATAAGAAATGGAACTGGAAAAAAACCACCTTCGATCTCTTCTTAGACATCACAAACTTCTACGGTGCCATGAGCCCGGCTTTTCCACAATTTACCTTTAAGAGAAACGAAACGAATACGGCCTTTTTAACTACCAATGGTCAGCCGATCAATCTCAACGGATCGAATGCCATTCCCCTTATATTGGCTAACGAGGACGGCACACTAATCCCCACCATTGGTTTTATTGTTGAATTCTAAGAACGATTGACTGATTTTTAAGAGCGCTTGTTTTTGTAATAGACCAACAGCGTGTGCGACCCAAGGGCCAGCAAGATCAGTGCAAGTCCGGCATAGAAGCCGCCATTGAGCAGCTGATCTTCGCGAAAAAAGATAAAAGCTAGCAAGATCCCATATACCGGCTCGAGGTTATAGCTGAGATTAACCGTAAAGGCCGATAATTTCTTTAAAGCAGCCCCGGAGAGTTGAAAAGCCCAGACCGAACAGACCCACGAAAGCACCAGCAACCATAGCATATCCTCTAAGCTGGGCAACAACCGAAAAGAAGAAAAAGTGGTTTGATAAAACGGAATTAATGCCGCCATAAACAAGAATCCACCCAGCTGCTGCCACACGAGCATACTCTCTACATTAGTCTTCTTTAGTATTTCTCTATTAAAGATCGGAAATAGCGCCGCCAGCAGAGCAGAAATCAGACCAATGGCGATCCCCAGTGTGTAGCGAGTATCAAAGTGAAAGATGATGTAAACACCCGCAAGGGTCATCAACCCCAAAAGCAACTCGACAACATTGAGCGATTTTTTTAAAATAAGTGGCTCGAATAATGCTGTAAAAAATCCAATGGCGGCAAAACACACTAGTGCAATTGAGACGTTTGCATATTTGATGGCCCCATAGAATGTAAGCCAGTGAAGCCCTGCGATCAAACCGACTCCCATAATCCTGAGAATTAAACCAGCAGGAAGTTTCTCGATTTTTTTTCTAAAAGAAAAAAGAATCCACATGGATAAAACCGTTAATAACAAACGGTAGCAAACGATCATCAATTCATTGAGCGTAATAAGTCGACCCAAAATGCCGGTGAGACCGGCCAATAAAACAGCTAAATGAAGTTGCGTGTACGCTTTTTTCATGAGGACAGATGCGCACTTCGCTTTTTTCGATAGTTGGTCAGAAAAGTATGGAATCGCAACTGAATTACTCCTAGCACCCCTTCTGTAATGATACCCTTGTTCATCTTGGAACTACCCAGCGTGCGGTCCTGAAAGAGGATCGGCACTTCTTTTATTACAAAACCCAGGCGCCAAGACGCGTATTTCATTTCAATCTGAAAAGCATACCCCACAAACCGGATATTAGAGAGATCAATCGTTTCAAGTACGGCCCTGCGATAGCATACAAAGCCGGCCGTGGGATCTTTGACCGGCATCCACAAGATACACCTAGTATACAGCGAAGCTCCTCGCGATAAAGCAATGCGATTGGCAGGCCAATTAACAACACCCCCTCCTTGTACATATCTAGATCCTACGGCTACATCAGCACCTTGTGTTTTGCAGGCATCATACAGCCGGAGAAGGTCTGCCGGATTATGCGAAAAATCGGCATCCATCTCAAAAATATACTGATACGAACGTTGCAGCGCCCACCGAAAACCGAAAATATATGCAGTACCTAAACCCTGCTTCCCCGTGCGCTCCTCTAAAAAAAGTCGTTCCGGATACAGCTGTATCAGTGACTGCACAATAGAGGCTGTGCCATCGGGAGAGCCGTCATCAATTACCAGTACATGAAACCCGCCTTCGAGGGAGAATACTACCGAAAGAATAGCGGTAATATTTTCCTTTTCGTTGTAGGTAGGTATGATGACCAGCTTATCCATTCTTCTTGAGTAACGTTCGGGTATAGATTTCGGTGAGCTTTTGCTTGGTGTGCTGCGGAAAATCGCCCTTCATCATCCAATCATAGTATTGAGGCTCGGCTCTCAGCACATCGGCCACTGGCCTGCCCTTGAATTTACCGAAATTAAAAACTTCTACCCCATTATCCCAGACAAACCGCTTGGCAAAGTCCACGATGGGCTCCTCACCTATTGATTTCAAAATTGAATCGACCGTATTGCCCAGACTCTCGTAGCGCTGCAACTGAGATTGCAATACCTCGTAAGTAGCCCCTGCATCTACAGCGGCACTATGGGCTCCATCGAGTGTCTTGCCGCAGTAGAACTGATAGGCAGCCGCCAAAGTTCGAGGCTCCATCTTATAGAATATCTGTTGCACATCGAGCATTCTTCTACCCTTCATATCAAACTCAACCCCCGATCTCAGAAACTCCTCTACCAGCAAGGGTATATCGAATCGGTTGGAGTTATAGCCCGCCAAATCACAACCATCGAGTATCTGCTTGAGCTCTTGGGCAAGTTGTTTGAACGTGGGCGCCTCCTTTACCATATCGTCGGTAATGCCATGCAGATCGGTGGAGGCCTTTGGTATAGGCATTTCCGGATTGATAAGTTTTCGCTTGACGGTCTGGCTCCCATCGGTCAGTAGTTTGACAATGGCGATCTCTATTATGCGGTCGGTTCCAAGATTGACCCCGGTTGTCTCCAGATCAATGAAGGCCAAGGGTTTTGTAAGTTGCAACATGCGGTAAAGTTAAGATTTTAAAAAGGTTGGACTCCTAAATTTACCTGCTCCCTCTTACTGCCGCAAGGGTCCCGTGTAAATTCCATATTTTTGATGTTAAGAAAACACCCTATGAGAAAGTTTTTTTCTCTTTTAGTAATGTCCTGTCTCGTCACCCTATTGCTGACGAGCTGTGCTACCTCCCGCGAAGGTTGCCCCATGAATAGTACGCCCAAAACTAAATTCAGACGCTAGGGCCATGAACTGGATTCCGCTACAATCACTGCCACAACTCGACGAGATCTTGGCAAAACCTGGCCTGGCACTGCTATTTAAACACAGCACCCGTTGCTCGATTAGCAACGTAGCTCTCGAAAGACTCAATAAATCGTCACTCTCCGATCTGACCCCATCCTACTTACTTGATTTACTCTCTTATCGCGATATTTCAAATGCGATTGCTACCCAATTAAAAGTACATCACGAATCACCTCAAGTACTTTTGGTAAAGGATGGGCAGTGTTACTACGACGAAAGTCATCTATCTATATCTGCAGAGGAGATAGAGGAAGAACTAAAAAAAATCAATACAATTTAACTGCTCACAACCCTTGGGCGTTGATAAAATTGACCAGAGCAGCGGTGTTCTTTAACTTGAGTTTCTTTAAGATATTATAGCGGTGGACCTCTACCGTTTTTAACGAAATCTCTAACTGCTGTCCTATTTCTTTAGAAGACAACCCTTGCTTTATATGAGTTACCACTTCGATCTCGCGCTTCGAGAGTAGGTTCATATCGGGGCACTCACTTTCTTCGTCGAGCTCTTGATGGGCTACTATATTTTTGATTTCTTCGCAGATGTACTTATTACCCGCCAGTACTTCATCGATAGCCTTGAATAGCTCGTCTTTAGAGGAATTCTTGGTTACATAACCCCGGGCGCCCATTTGAAACATTCTGCGGGCATAGGCCGGCATAGCGTGCATAGAGATGCCGATTACCTGGCTTTGCGCAGAGTGCTTAAGCATTAGCTTGGTAGCTTCGAAGCCATTGATGGGCGTCATATTGATATCCATCAGAATAATATGTGGCTTATGTGTCGAAGCCAACACAAGACCTTCTTGCACATCGCTGGTCTCGCCAATAACTTGAAATCGAGGTTCGGTAGAAAGTACAATATCCCAAGACTCCCTGATCAGCTTGTGATCGTCAATTAATAGGATTGTAATCTTGCTCATAGAACAAGGTTTTCATAGGTTAGGTTAAATCGAAAATAAGAAAATCCGTTCGACTGCTCTATTTTTGTACTGCATTTTTAAAAATTCAGTTACCATGCGAAACCTACTTAGCTTTTTTCTTTATTGTTTACCCCTACTCTCTGTAGCCCAAGAGGACAGCACCGAGGTTTTTGACTACAGTCGTTTCGGCGATGCCCAAGGCGTCAAACGCTATTGCAATCAAAAGGTATTGAACCAGACACCACAACGCATCATTAGCATTGGCATGGAGCAACTGGGAGAATTTACGGTGCCCGACCTGCCCTTATCGGCTATGCTGCCTGCCATGCAAAGTTTTTCGGCCACCGGCATGTTCGGTCTAAAAGCACAGGTTAATATACCGGTCGTCTCCACCAACAAAATTATTTGGCAGCTGGGGGCAAATTACTGGGGCAGCCGCATCTCTATAGAAAATCCGGGCACTCATCCTTTGGCTAGTAGACTATCTACCCATAGCCTGGCTAGCACCGGTATCAACACCACTATTTTTAAGCCCCTCAATGAAAAGAACTTTTTAATCGTACAGGCCAGCGCGGATTTTAATGGAATTTTTCAGAGTGTAAAAGACATAAATAACAAGGCCCTTACCATTAGTGGATCTGCACTATACGGATGGAAATTATCGGAGAAGAATATGCTCGGTATCGGACTGGCCCGCACTTACCGAGCCGGACAAATAATGCACTTACCCGTTGTGCTGTGGAACAAAACCTTTAACGACAAGTGGGGCATGGAACTCTTGTTGCCGGCCCGCGGACATCTCCGCTATAATTTCTCGACAGCCAGCATTGTGCAGCTGGGTTTTGAACTAGAAGGAAATCAGTTCTGGATGCGTCTTCCTGGCAGTGCCAATGGCACCATCTTTATTCAGCGCGGAGAACTCAAACCACGAATTATGTGGGATAAAAAACTGACTGGATTCTTGTGGTTCAATGCACAAGCCGGACTTCGTTATAATTGGCGCTTTGATGGAATGGATGTCTATAATGGAAAAAAACTCAGCCAGCGCTATTTTACCAGCGCGCTGGGCAATCCTTTGTACGTAGGATTTAGTCTGAATTTTGTATCGCCCTAACTTATTTGGCCACTTGACGTGTCCAGGTATCGCTTCTGCCGATCAGCGAAACTCCGATAAATCCTCTTACATCAATGCTGTTGGGGCTAGTCATCTTGATAGTGCACGAATACGTATTGCCATTTTTAGGATCATAGATACTACCCTCTTCCCATACATTTTTTTCGGTGGGTACAAACCCCCAAACATTGACCATACCTAAAATGGGGCGAGTGCGAGAAGATTCATCAGGGTGATTCTTGTCCACTTTTGGCTTTCCGGTTTCAGGGTCATTAGGTTCTTTTAACCAGACAATCTTGCCCTGGTACTTATCTCCGTTCTTGTAAATACGGACCATAGCCGTGCCTTCCCCGGTTTTCCATACTCCCACAATGGCATCGGGAGTACCGGGCTGGTTCGTAAATGCAGTAGCTGCCACAAAAAGCGACAGGCCAACTAATAGCAAAAAAAAGTTACGCATCTTCATAAACATCGGTTTAAGGATGATACAAATATAAAAAAAGTGGAGGCGACCGGAGTCGAACCGGTGTCCAAACATATTCGTCGAAAGCTTTCTACATGTTTATTTCGGCATTCGTTGTCGAAAGCCGGCAGGAACCGAACGTACCAACCGTCTTCGTAGCTGCGATTATCTTAAGCAAACAGCGCAGACTACCTTTTCGAAAAAAGGCCTGCTTGCCGCAACCTGTTTTGGGTTTGAGTCGGCGGCGGGGCTTGGTAACAGATAAACCGGCCCGGCGGCCCTAATGACTACCTGATCACTGATTAGGCAGCCATGGC
>CANGYW010000050.1 GCA_947458335.1 Chitinophagaceae bacterium
ATGGTGCCGGTAACGGTAACCTTTTTTACCAAGCGATCAGTCAATCGACAAGCGGGTGTTATGCAAGCAGGCCTCTACGGACTTTTTATTTTTCTGATCTATGTACTAATTACAGTTCCCTTTCATTTAGCAGGTAATGCCATCAGCCCCGAAATCTTTAATAATATTTCTACCAATGTTTGGCTCAATCTGCTCTTCTTTGGGGTGTTTGTAGCGTTTGCGCTCTCCTTTTTCGGACTCTATGAGATAGGATTACCTGCCTCGTTGGCCAATCGTACCGATGCGCGTTCCGGACTGGGCAATTTGGCAGGAATCTTCTTTATGGCTTCAACGCTGGCCATTGTCTCCTTTTCTTGTACAGGGCCCATACTTGGTACCTTACTAGTAGGGGTAGTTGAACAAGGAGCTTGGCCCCTTACCATAGGAGCCGCTGGTTTCGGATTGGCCCTAGGATTACCCTTTGCCCTGTTTGCTTTATTTCCTCATTGGTTACAATCACTGCCACGCAGCGGTAGTTGGATGACGGAATTTAAAGTAATACTAGGATGTCTTGAGTTAGCACTTGCCATCAAGTTCTTATCGAATGCCGACTTGGTAGAGCAGTGGGGATTAATAAAACGCGAGATCTTTTTTGGTCTGTGGATTCTGATTGGTCTGGCTATGATGATTTATTTGAGTGGCTGGAGACGAGATATAAAACCTGGCTCTGGTGGTAGCAGACCCATTTTGCGTTGGACGTTGATAGGTTTGATTGGTGTCTTTACCCTCTACATGGTACCTGGTCTTACGAACACTTCGTGGGCCGACCGAAAGCTGGTTAGTGGATTTCCGCCTCCGCTTACTTATAGTATTTATGCTAAACAGAAAAGTAAGGACAGCTTGTGGCAACCCTTACACAATAATTATGAGCAGGCACTGCAGTTGGCTCGCGCCCAAGGCAAACCTATTTTGATCGATTTTACCGGGTGGGCCTGTGTTAACTGCCGAAGAATGGAAGAGAAGGTTTGGCCCGATCCACGCGTAGAGCGCTTGATGCGAGAAGAGTTCGTGGTACTATCGCTGTATGTCGATGAACGAAAGAAGTTGCCCCTTACAGAGCAACAAGTAGTGTCAATGCCTGATGGCAGCACGCGAACATTGGTGACCGTGGGAGATAAATGGGCCCATTTTCAAATCAAGTATTTTGGGGCAACCTCGCAGCCACAGTATGCTATGATAACGGCCGATGAGCAGATCCTAACACGACCTAAGTTCTATACGCCCGATGCTACAGCGTTTGCCGATTGGCTAGCATGTGGTCTGGCCGCTTATCGTAAACTTCCCTGAGTATTCTTGTGCGTCATCATTTTACGCAAATTGATAAGTCCGTACCGCATACGCCCTAGGGCTGTATTTATACTGCAATCAGTAAGGCGGGCGATCTCCTTAAAACTCATGTCGGCATAATGGCGCAGCACAATGACCTCACGTTGGTCCTCGGGTAGTTGCAGTAGCATCTCTTTAACCCGATCGTGACTCTGTCTTTTGATCATCACGGTTTCGGGGCTGTCTTCGGTAAATTGAAGCACTTCGAACAGATCTTGGTCTTCGCTGTTGCGAATAACGGGACTGCGCTTTACTTTTCTAAAATGATCCACACAGCAGTTGTGGGCTATTCGCATGGCCCAGGGTAAGAATTTTCCTTCTTCAGTATAGCGGCCGGCCCTAACCGTATCGATAATGCGGATAAAGACATCCTGAAAAATATCTTCGGCCAGAAATTTATCCTTGACTAAAAAGTAGATAGACGTATAGAGTTTGTCCTTATGACGGAGCACCAGTGTCTCCATGGCCATAAGGTTGCCTTCCTGAAAAAGACGCACCAACTCGAGATCCGATTGTTTCGATAGGGGATGCATGACTTTTACGCTTTGTACTGCCGCAGCAGTGATGTTTCAATAAAGTACTACCAGAGGCAGCATTGTTGCGTAAAAGTGGACGATAGGCCGTTTGTTTTTGTTTATAGCCGGCAAAACCGGGTCTATAAAGATATAAATTCTTACCGAAACTACCAACTTGATAACATACCGTCTAAAGAAGGCCTGCCAAAAAAATGTTAATTGCCTTTACCTTTGACGGTCAACGCTATGTCTTTGCAATCTCCCATACAGATCCGTGGTGCCCGCATGCATAATTTAAAAAATGTATCGGTAGACATCCCCAGAAAAAAGCTGGTCGTAATTACGGGTGTATCTGGATCGGGTAAGTCTTCGCTGGCCATCGATACGCTGTATGCCGAAGGGCAACGTCGTTACGCAGAAAGTTTGAGTGCATATGCGCGGCAATTTCTCAACCGAATGAACAAGCCTGAGGTAGATATGATCAAGGGGTTGAGTCCGGCCATTGCCATAGAACAAAAAGTTATCACGCGCACCGCGCGTAGCACGGTAGGAAGTCTCACCGAAATTTATGAGTATCTGCGATTGTTATTTGCCAGAGTGGGTACCACACTCTCTCCGGTATCGGGTCTGCCCGTTAAAAAAGATCAACTTAGCGATGTGGTCGATGCGATTAGCGCGGCTGGCAAGGGAGATAAGGTTTTTATTCTGGCTCCCTTTTTAAAGACCGGTAAGCGACAGCTTCGTGAGGAGTTATCCATCTTGCAGCAAAAAGGGTTTACACGGATAATAGTCTCTCAAGGAAAAAAGGAGGCCTTTTATACGCAGCAGCTAGACGAGTTGTTGGCCCTTGCGGATAAGCAGTTGTCATCGTACAAGCTAAACTATGTGGTAGTCGATCGTATCGTGGTCAAGTCGTTTAGCGAAGAAGATCTGCACAGACTGGCCGATTCGGTAGGACTGGCCTTTGCCGAAGGAGAAGGGCATTGCTCCCTCTTGGTAAACGAAACCCGCTTCTTGCATTTTAATAATCGCTTCGAGCAAGATGGCATGTTGTTCGAAGAACCTTCGCCCCAGCTTTTTTCGTTCAATAACCCTTATGGGGCTTGTCCGGTCTGTGAAGGTTTTTCGCAGGTGTTGGGCATTGATCCCGATCTGGTCATTCCCAATAAACAGCTGAGTGTTTATGAGGGAGGAGTGGCGCCCTGGAAGGGAGAGAAAATGGACTGGTGGCGACAGCAGTTTGTAAAGGGCGCTAAAAAGATCGATTTTCCTATTCATAAGCCCATTGCCTCACTCTCTACCAAGCAGTACAAACAACTCTGGGAGGGTGCTCCCGGTATTTATGGTATCGATGACTTTTTTAAGGATGTGGAGGCGCATCTCTATAAGGTTCAGTTTCGAGTGATGCTGAGTCGCTACCGGGGACGTACTAATTGTCCCTCTTGTCAGGGCTACCGCTTACGAAAAGAAGCGCTCTATGTACAAATTGATGGACATCATATAGGAGAGTGCTGTACCATGCCTGCGTCGGTATTAGCGGTCTGGGTTAGAGGACTCGATAAAAAATTAAGTGCTCATCAACATAAGATTGCCTCTCGTATTCTGATCGAGCTGAATAATCGAATTGAGACCCTGCTAAAAGTGGGATTGGGTTATCTGACGCTACACCGGCTCGCCAATTCGCTGAGTGGAGGAGAGAGCCAACGCATTCAGCTTACCCGCAGCCTGGGTTCTACCCTTACGGATTCGCTTTACATTTTGGATGAGCCTTCGATTGGACTACATCCCCGTGATACTGCTAATCTGATTGCTGTGCTAAAAGAATTACGTGACTTGGGAAACACGGTGCTGGTCGTAGAGCACGACGCTCAAATGATGCTAGAAGCCGATCATATAATCGATATGGGTCCATTAGCCTCTCATCTGGGAGGAGAAGTTATTGCAGCCAGTACGCCAGCGGCGTTACTTCGTAACAAAGAGAGCTTGACAGGACGTTATTTGAGCGGTGCGCTGAAACTGGAGATTCCACAAAAGCCTCGCATCAGCAAACGATCGCTCATCATTAAAGGGGCTGCACAGCATAATCTTAAAAATATCGATGTTGAGATACCGCTACAAGTGCTCTGCGCAATATGTGGTGTGAGCGGAAGTGGTAAGACTACCTTAGTTAAACAGATTCTCTATCCTGCTTTAAAAAGGCAGTTGGGTGATTATAGTGTAGCGCCAGGCATTTTTGCAGGACTCTCGGGCGATCTGGATCTGATCAACCAGATAGAGTTGATCGATCAAAATCCTATTGGTAAATCATCGCGTAGTAATCCGGTAACTTATATAAAAGCGTATGATGAGATCAGAGACCTTTTTGCCTCACAGCCGCTCAGTAAGATGCGGGGATTTCAGCCCCGTCATTTTTCATTTAACGTAGATGCTGGTCGTTGTGATACCTGTAAAGGAGAAGGGGAGCAGGTAGTCGAGATGCAGTTTTTGGCCGACGTGCACCTGCTCTGTGAATCTTGTGGCGGCAAACGATTTAAAGACGAAGTGCTCGAGGTAACCTATAACGAAAGATCGATCCATCAGGTGCTGGAGATGAGCGTAGATGAAGCAATCACTTTCTTTGCCTCCGAAAAAGCCATTACTAAAGCTTTGCAACCCCTCCAAGACGTTGGATTGGGCTATATTAAATTGGGACAATCAGCAGCTACTTTATCGGGCGGAGAAGCCCAACGAGTAAAGCTTGCTTCTTTTCTAGGTAAAGGCAAAGCCGGGCATTCCATCTTATTTATTTTCGATGAGCCCACAACGGGGCTGCATTTTCATGATATCGGTAAGCTACTTCAATCTTTTCAGGCGCTGATTGCCCAAGGTCACTCTATTGTGGTCATCGAACATAACACCGATGTGCTCAAAGCAGCCGACTGGATTATTGAAATGGGTCCTGATGCTGGTGATAAGGGTGGCACGGTAACCTTTAGTGGTACCCCGGCACAATTAAAAAAATCTGCAAAGAGTAAAACGGCTCCATTCTTGTAAGTAAGCCAGCGTGTGTGGCTTACAAGTTCAGCTAAGACGGTCTTGATCGCGAATCAGTTTTTCGTCGGCACGAATACCTCTCCAAGCCATCAGGTATCCTACCCATTGGGCAATGGGCAGTAATGCTGTTAGCGAGGGAATAAACTCATTTAGTTCGTAAAGCAATACGCGTATGTACAAGGCGCCAAGTAGGGTAGTCAGCAGTAGTCCTAACAAGCAATACCACTGTTGACGAGTGCGATTACCAAATAAAAAAATAGTCACCAGCCCCAGCAATAACAGCACCAGTGTAAGCGCCGTTAGGTAGAGTTGATAGCCGGCATCTACTTGCACTTTTATGGGCGTTGCATCGGGTGGAATTGTCCATCCGGTGGCAAAGGGAAAGATAAAACTTAGGCCGGCTGCCAGTACAGAAACTAACAGCCAAAGTGTTTGAGGACGTTGTATCATGGCAACTCTTTAGGACAGTTCGGGGTAGAGTGGAAATTGCTGCATCATTGTTTGCACATGCTCACGAACAGCTGCCACCACCTCTGGCTGGTCAGCATGAGTTAGTACTTCATCGATCATCGCTACAATGTTTTCCATATCGGTCTCACGAAGTCCGCGGGTGGTAATGGCAGGCACACCGATGCGAATGCCCGAGGTAACAAAGGGTGACTTGTCGTCGAAAGGAACCGCGTTTTTGTTGAGGGTAATATGCGCTTGGTCCAAAACTTCTTGCGCTTTTTTTCCGGTGATATTTTTATTTCGAAGATCAATTAGCATCAGGTGATTATCGGTGCCACCACTAATCAAATGATAGTCTCTACTAACAAAGGCACTGGCCATTGCTTGTGCGTTTGCCACCACTTGTTGAGTGTATTGCTTAAATCCATCTTCTAAAATTTCTCCGAATGCCACAGCCTTGGCGGCGATCACATGCTCGAGAGGACCGCCCTGCATCCCGGGAAATACAGCTAAGTCGAGTGCTGCGCTCATAGAGCGAATATTTCCTTTAGGGTCTTTGGCGCCAAGGGGGTTATCAAAGTCGTGGCGCAGCATAATAAGTCCACCACGGGGGCCTCTCAACGTCTTGTGCGTCGTAGAGGTCACTATATGGCAATGATCGAGCGGGTCGTTGAGTACTCCGGTGGCGATTAGTCCGGCAGGGTGGGCAATATCAGCCAAGACCAATGCACCTACCTCATCGGCAACGGCTCTAATGCGTTTATAGTCCCAGTCGCGACTATACGCAGAGGCTCCACAAATGATCAGCTTAGGTTTTTCTCTGCGGGCCGTCTCTTCAAGTTGTTCGTAGTTGATGAGCCCGGTTTCTTTATGCACTCCATAAAAAAAGGCGCGGTAATGTTTACCGCTATAGTTAGCGGGGCTTCCGTGTGTAAGGTGACCACCCATACTCAAGTCTAGACCTAAAATGGGATCACCGGGTTTTAGGCAAGCTAAAAAAACAGCGGTATTAGCCTGTGCTCCACTATGCGGTTGTACGTTGGCCCAACTGGCACCAAATACTTTTTTGAGTCTTTCTATGGCAAGCGTTTCAATTTCGTCGATAATCTCACAACCTCCATAATACCTTTTTCCGGGATACCCTTCGGCATATTTATTGGTTGCCACAGATCCCATCGCCTGCATAACAGCAAGAGAGGTAAAATTCTCTGAGGCAATCAGTTCTATTCCTGTGCGTTGTCTTACGAGTTCGCGATCGAGTAGCGAAAAAAGAGTTGTATCCTTTGGCATGATAAGAATGAATAAGTTGATTTGCCGACAAAGTTAAGTTACTTTTGTACACTGCATGAAAGCCATTATTCCCGTTGCCGGACCCGGCACTAAGTTGCGACCGCATTCGTACACCCAGCCAAAGGCCTTAATCCCGTTGGCTGGAAAATCTATTTTGAGCATCATCATCGATCAGCTCAAAGAGGCCGGCATCAGCGAGTTTATTTTTGTGGTGGGTTATCTGGGCGAAAAGATCGAAGATTTTGTTGCGCAGCAGTACCCCGGTATTCATGCGCATTTCTTGCACCAGACCGATCGTCAGGGAGTGGGACAGGCTGTATTGCTGGCTCGTGAACTGGTAAAAGGTGATCAGGTGTTTATTGTTTTAGGCGATACCATCTGTGAGTACGATATCAAGTCTATGATCGCTACACCTCGCTCTGCCATTGGACTAAGAAAGGTCGACGACCCCCGCGATTTTGGCGTAGCCGAGGTCAACGAAGACGGAAGAATCATGAGACTGGTCGAAAAGCCTCACATGCCTAAATCGAATTTGGCGTTGGTGGGGGTTTATAAGATCAAAGAGAGCGACGAGTTGTTTCGTTGTCTAGAAAATAATATCAGCCACGGTGTGCGTACTCATGGCGAGTACAGTATCACCGATGCCCTGGAGTGTATGATACAGCAAGGGATCGTGCTGCAATCATTTAAGGTAGACAACTGGTTTGATTGTGGTCGTAAGGAGACCTTACTAGAGTCAAATGCATTATTGTTAAAGAAATTTGCCCCTGGAGTTGATACTACAGGGTTTATCAATACGGTCATTGTGCCTCCGGTGAGTATTGGGGCCGGATGTCAAATTAGCAATGCAGTAATAGGACCCGATGTTACTATTGGCGATCATACACGTATTGATTGTTCTGTTGTGCGTAATTCAATTATAGGATCGTATTCTCATCTGCAAGATATTGTGGTAACTGATTCACTCATTGGTAGCGATACCGAGTGTAAGGGAGAAGCCCGTTCGCTCAATATCGGCGATAATGCCTCTATCGATCTGGGATAATCAAGTACTCGCATTATGACCCCGTTCTCTAATCGTATTACCCGACTGTTTTCTATCGATTACCCGATTATTCAGGCCGGAATGATCTGGGCCAGTGGCTGGCGATTGGCTAGTGCCGTTAGTAACAGTGGCGGCTTGGGTGTCATCGGTGCCGGCTCTATGTATCCTGATGTATTGCGGGCGCACATTCAAAAATACAAGCAGGCATCTACTCGCCCCTTTGGCGTGAATCTTCCCTTACTCTATCCAGATATTGATAAGCATATCGATATAATTATTCAAGAAAAAGTTCCGATCGTCTTTACATCGGCGGGCAATCCCTCGTTGTGGACACCACGGCTAAAAGCAGCGGGTATTATTGTGGTGCATGTAATCAGCTCGGCCAAATTTGCCCGCAAGGCCGAAGCGGCCGGCTGTGATGCTGTGGTGGCGGAGGGGTTCGAAGCCGGGGGACACAACGGTCGTGAAGAGACCACCACCCTGGTGCTGGTACCTGCTGTTTGTTCGGCCGTTTCCATTCCGGTTATTGCCGCCGGGGGTATTGCTAACGGAAGACAGATGTTCGCTACCATGGTGCTCGGTGCAGAAGGGGTACAGATGGGATCGCGTTTTGTAGCCTGCGAAGAGGCTTCTTCGCATCCCCTGTTCAAAGAGAAAGTAATCAGCTCGCAAGAAGGAGATACCAAACTCAGTTTAAAGAAGCTAACGCCGGTTCGACTGCTCGATAATGAATTTGCCAGGCAGGTGCAAGCGGCCGAGGCGTCAGGGGCCGATACAGAGACTTTACAACAACTACTCGGCAGAGGCCGCGCCAAAAAAGGAATGTTCGAAGGAGATATGGCCGAAGGAGAATTAGAGATCGGTCAGGTCAGTGCCCTGCTGCACGATATTCTACCGGCTGCCACTATTGTGCGCAACACATGGAATGAATTCCAGCAAGCGTTGGCTCATCCGCTAGGCAGTTAATGCGCTCATCGATCTTAAGAAAGCGATAGAATCCTAATTTTTTCGTACGATCCATTTGAGCATCTCACCCCAAGTGATCTTTTTACCGTACATAAGAATACCGGTACGGTAAATTTTTCCGGCCAACCAAACCATTGCTATAAAACTCAATACTAAAATGGCCATCGAAGCCAGCAGTTGCCACCAGGGTACAGTACCCGGCACTCCATACGGAATGCGCGCCATCATAACGATGGGAGAAGAAAAAGGTAATAGACTTCCCCATACAGCAATAGGGCCCGATGGGTTAGCGATTGATGCGGTCATCATAGCAATAGAGAGAATAACCAACATGGTGATCGGAAAGCTAAGTGATTGCGCTTCGCGGATATCTTCGTTGACCGCACTGCCCACTGCCCCATAGAGCGATGCATAAAAAAAGAATCCGGCCAGAAAATAAAAGCCAAAGCAAAATAAAATTAACGGTACATCCACTTTAGTAAAGAGTCGTTGCATGTTGCCCACCATTTCGGCAGCCCCCATTTGGGTACCGGCTTCTTTGGCCACATTGTAAGCGACTAAAATAAAGGCGATCCAAAGTAAAAATTGAGTGAGCGCTACCGCTCCAATACCAATGATCTTGCCTAACATCATCTGAAAGGGCCTTACCGACGAAACGATCACTTCGGCAATGCGGTTGGTCTTTTCTTCCATCACTCCCATCATAACCTGCGAGCCATAGACCAGTAAGATAAAATACATCAAAAGCCCAGCGACATAGCCGATACCCTCTGCTGTGTCGCTATCTGATTTTTCGTCGATTACATTTTTGGCCTTGATGCCGATGCGACTTTGCGTTAGGATCAGTTGCTTACCCAGATCGATCTGCAAGCTATCATTGACTACTTCGCTCCAAATACGATTGATCTTGGCCTCTACGGCTGCGGTGGTAGCGCTGCCGTACGATTTGTACGTATGCAACGGCAAGCTATCGAGTCCGCTTTTCCAGTCTAGTGCCGGGATGATAAGGTATCCCTCGTAGCCACCTTCTTTTTCGTTGAGCTGTGCTTGGCTCTTGTTATTGACCAAGGTCAGGATAGAACTTGAGTCGAGTCGGTTCTGTTTTTCGAGAACGGAGGCACTAAAGTAACCCGATGAGTCGATGACGGCGATGGAAAGGGTCTCGCGGCTATTCTCGGCAATAAAACCCATACCAAAGATCAGTCCTACGTATAGAACCGGTAGCAGCAAGGTCGCTAGAATGAACGTCTTCTTCTGTACCCTAGTTAAGTATTCTCTTTTAATGATGATCCAGGTCTTGTTCATAGCAAATCTTTTTTCGTTTCGAAGGAGCGGCTGACCGGCGTACCCTCTACCAGTTTAATAAAAATATCATTCAGAGAAGGCAAAATCTCTTTAAATGAAACGATGCCTATTTGTTGGTCGAGTAAAAAACGAAGTGCTTGGTTGCGCGATTGCCCTTCGGCTAGTTGAATGTATAGCTTGGAGTTGGTTTGTTCAACCACCGTAAAGGGACGCTCAATAGCGGAGAGAGCAGCGGGTCCCTCGGTCTCCACCAGAAAAAGATTTTCTTTAAATTGTTCCTTGACACCCGATACGGTTCCATCTAGAATTTTTTTGCCCCGATTGACCAGCGCAATATGATGGCAAATCTCTTCTACTTGTTCCATTCTATGAGTGCTAAAAATAATGGTCGCGCCATTGGCTGCAAGGCGGTAGATCTCATCTTTGATCAAATTGCTGTTGACAGGGTCGAGTCCGCTAAAGGGTTCATCCAAAATAATCAAGCGGGGATCGTGCAGGACCGTGGTCACAAATTGCAGTTTCTGTCCCATCCCTTTTGAGAGATCCTCTACTTTTTTATTCCACCAGCTCTCCATGCCAAATCGTTCGAACCAAACACCGATCTTTTCTTTGGCTTCGCGGTGCGAGAGTCCTTTTAGTTGAGCGAGGTAGAGCGCTTGTTCGCCCACCTTCATTTTTTTGTAGAGTCCTCTCTCCTCGGGCATGTACCCAATTTGGCCTACGTCATTAACAGGGTCGAATTTCTTTCCGCGAAAGATAATATCGCCCTGGTCGGGGTAAAAGATGCCCGTAATCATGCGGATTAGGGTGGTCTTGCCCGCTCCGTTGGGGCCCAGCAGTCCAAAGATCTGTCCTTCTTCTATGGAAAGACTGATGTCATCGACCGCTTTTTGTGATTCAAAATATTTTTTTAGGTGCTGTAGCGAAAGAATGGTGGCCATAGATAAAATTCAGAGTACAAAAATAGTCAGATCGCGCAGTAAGCTGGGTAATTTTACAGGAGTGGTTAACCGGCCACGCGGGCGGATATAGCTGCCACAACAGCATCGGCCACTCTTTCGCCGTCCATGGCAGCACTTACAATGCCCCCGGCATAGCCAGCGCCCTCTCCACAGGGAAAGAGTGTCGTTAGTTGAGGGTGATGCAGTTTTTCTGGATCTCTGGGAATGCGAACGGGCGAAGACGTGCGTGACTCCGTCGCTACCACAACGGCTTGATCGGTATAATATCCTTTTATTTTCTTTCCCTGCTCACGAAAAGCGGTACGTAGTCGGTTCAATATAAATTCGGGTAGAACGTCTTGCATGGGAGCGGCGCGCAGGCCCGGCAAATACGAGCAAGGGGGTAGGGTAGCAGAGAGGGTGCCCTCGCAGAAATCCGTGAGCCGTAGTGCTGGAGCGACCAAATCTCCGCCACCTGCGTTGAATGCTTTTTCTTCTACTGCTTGCTGAAAGCGCAACAACGAGAGCGCATCGATTGGATCTGTTTTTTTCGGTTCTCTTTTTTTCTGCCCTTCATTTAGCAGGTCCGGTAAGTCGACGGCCACTACAATACCGCTGTTAGCATAAGGATTGTTTCGTTTAGACGGGCTCCACCCATTTACCACTAATTCTCCTGGGGCAGTGGCTGCAGGCGCTATAATGCCACCCGGGCACATACAAAAAGAGAAAACGCCTCTGTCTTGTACTTGCTGTACCCAGCTGTAGGCGGCCGGTGGTAACCACTCGCCTCTGGTTTCGCAATGATATTGCGCCCGGTCGATCAATTGTTGTGGATGCTCCACGCGTACGCCCAGCGCAAAGGGTTTTGCCTCTATTAAGATTCCATGGCGGTGTAGCAAATAAAATATGTCGCGAGCAGAGTGTCCGGTGGCCAGTATGCAGGCGGATCCCTCAAAGACATCGCCTCGCGCTGTTTTTACCGCCTTGAGTTTTTTTTCGGCGACAATGAAATCAGAGACTCTTTGCTCGAAATAAATCTCGCCTCCGCACTGCATGATTTGTTCGCGCATAGCGGTAATGATACTCGGTAGTTTATTGGTGCCTATATGCGGATGCGACTGGTAGAGAATACTTTCATCGGCGCCAAACTGAACAAACAATTGCAAAATACGGTCTATGTCACCACGTTTATTGCTGCGCGTGTAGAGCTTTCCATCGCTATAAGTACCCGCCCCTCCTTCTCCAAAACAATAATTACTGTCTTCGTTGACCACACCTTCTTTGTTAAGTCGGGCTAGGTCGCGACGTCTTGCCCGCACTTCTTTTCCTCTTTCAAGTACGATGGGCTTAATGCCTTGTTCAATCAATCGAAGGGCTGCAAAGAGTCCGGCCGGTCCGGCTCCTATAACTACCACCCGGGTGGCTTCGGAAGAAAGGGGCTTAAATACAACTTTATGCGAAGGGCGGCCGCAAAAGGGTTCTTCTATAAATGCCTGTGCCGTTACGTTAACCCATGCTTGTTTTCCTCTGGCATCTATGGATTGTTTGGTCAAATAAAAACCGTTGACCTGGTTGGGCATAACGTTCGCTGCGGAGGCGATAAGGGCAGTAAGGGTTTTTGGATCGGCAGCCTCGGAGGGAAGGAGGCGTAGCGATATTTTTTTTTGCATGCTGTCAGGTATTTATCCTGAAAAACTTAAGCAAAGATGCGTTTTTACCCGGTAAAAGTTAATATCTTACCCACATTCATTTATGATTCGATCTTTTTTCTTGCGAATATCATTGCTGTTGCTAATGATGGGTATGTTGGTTGCCTGCCGCATGGCGTACGTGCCCTCGCAAGCTCAATATGGTAGCCAGCGTATAACACGAGAACTTGCCACCGATTCTGCGTTATTCTTTTTACTAAAGCCCTACGGCGACAGTGTCGATATAAGTATGAGTACGGTAGTA
>CANGYW010000051.1 GCA_947458335.1 Chitinophagaceae bacterium
AGCGTACTCTTTTTACAAAGAGTCTCACAGAATTGATGGCGAGTACTACATCGCTAAATGCCATTACCAAGGCGCCAAAGGTGGGGGTTAATAATCCCATAAAAGCGACGGGAATAGCCACTACATTGTAGGCAAAGGCCCAGAAAAGATTTTGCTGTATGGTAAGATAGGTGTGTCGGCCCAGCCCAAGTGCATCGGGCAGTTTTTTTAATCCGTGATTAAGTAAGACCACCTGTGCACTTTGAACGGCTAGCTGAGAAGCTTCGCTCATGGCAATGCCAATGGTGGCCTTGGCCAGCGCTGGTGCATCGTTAATGCCGTCTCCGACCATGGCGGTGGGCATTTCGCCGGTGAGCCTTCCTACGATATCCATTTTTTCTTCGGGCGATTTTTCGCCATAGATAACACCGATTCCCAAACGCATACCGATCGCTTCGCAGCGAACCATTCGGTCTCCGCTTAGCAAAACGGTCTTGATATTTTTTTTGTGTAGATAATCTACGACCTCTTGCGCCTCGGGTCTAATCTCATCTTCGAGATCGATCCAGCCGATCAGTTCACTACCGCGACAAACATACACCTGGTGATGATCGCCCTCTTCGGTCGTGTTAATCGTAGCATAAGAGCCGGCGCTGTAAACAATGCCATTGGGGTCGGTGGCAAAGATCCCTTTTCCTTTGATCTCTTCGATCTGTCGCCAGCGAATATCGAAGTTGGTTTTAAATTCTTTTGTAATACAAACGGCAATAGGGTGATTGGAGTATTTTTCGAGTGCATACACCAGCGACTTAAATTGTTCTTCGGTCATGGTCTTATCGAGTACACGAAATGCAGCCACACTAAACTGGCCGGTGGTAAGGGTTCCGGTTTTATCGAATACCACTTGTTTAATCTGTCTAAATAGTTCTAGTGAACGCGCATTACTAAATAGAATACCATTTCTGGCCGCGCGACCTAATCCTACCGCAATAGCAGCGGGAGTAGCGAGCCCCATGGCACAGGGGCAAGCGATGACTAGTACCGCAATGCTTCTCATGAGCGAAGCCTCCACATCATTCAAAATAATATAATTGATAAGCCCGGTTAGTAGTGCAATGACCAGCACAAGTGGAATAAAGACCGCACTGATCTTATCGGCCAGTAGTTGCATGGGTGGTTTTTCTCCCTGTGCCCCACGTACCAGTTGTATAATGCCCGAAAGCACGGTATCTTCTCCTACGGCGGTAACCTGCGCTTTAACGGTACCATCTTGAAATACACTTCCACCAATTAGGGTGTCTTTAGCGTATTTATGAACGGGTAGGCTTTCGCCGGTAATGATCGATTCGTTAACGTGCGCTTCTCCCCATAAGATCTTACAATCAATGGGAACCTGCTCGCCAGCTTTAATCAAAATAAGATCGCCTACTTTAAGAGCGGTGTTTTCGATCGGAAAATATTGCTCGCGGTGCTCGTCGTCGAAGGCGATCATGGTGGCCATTAGTTTTTGCGCACGAACTAATTGCTCAAGGGCACGTTGGGTAGAGGCAATGGAGCGTTCCTCTAAATAATTACCCAGTAGTACCAGTGTGATGATGGTAGTAGTGGTCTCGTAAAATAAAAATTGTTCGGGCTGTCCGGTCAGACTGCCATACAAACTGTATACAAACGCCGCTGTAGCGCCCAGGGTAATGAGCACATTCATATTGGGCATGCCGGCCCTTATACTTTTTATCGCGCTGCGACCAAAGAAATTAAGACCCAACACAAATACGGGCAGGGTTATACCTAACTGAAACCAATGATTATGCAATAGGGCAAAAGAGTGGGGTAGCAGATGGGCGCCCAGTAGCAGTAATGCAAACGGAAGACAAAACAGCAAACGTTGTTGATGAGTAGTAAGCGAGAAAAAAGAAGCTGGTTTAATAGGAGTAGCGCCGGCACCCGGTTGATCGGAGTCTACCTGATAGCCCAGGTCGGCAATGCCTTTTTTTAAAGGTTCTTCGGCAAAGCCATCTTGCGCCACAAACCAAACATCTCCATTGGCAAAGTTGACCTTTACCTGTTGCATCCCCTTTTTTTCAAGAAATTTATGAATATGAAGGGCGCAAGTATTGCAATCCATTCCACTGACCTTCCACTTGATCTGCTGCATAGTACAAATTTACCAAAACCACTTCGCTCTGCTTTTGGCAAGGCGGAATATCTTATCGGCTTATTTTTGTTACTATGGAGTTGACCTTTTCTCTTGCACAGATCGACCAGGCGGCCCGCCAGTTTTGGGAGCAGGCCGGCCAATCTCGCGTGTTTGCCTTTTATGCCCCCATGGGAACGGGTAAGACCACTTTTATTGTGGCGTTGTGCCGTGCGTTGGGCGTGGTAACACCAGGGTCTAGCCCCAGCTTTGCGCTGGTCAATGAGTACCAGCTTCCCAGCGGCGCCCCCGTCTATCATGCCGATCTTTATAGGATCGAAAGTGAGGCCGAAGCCCGCGAGGCCGGTATTGAGGAATTGCTTCACAGCGGAGCGATCTGCCTGGTAGAGTGGCCCGAAAAGGCCCCGGGTATTTTTCCTCCCGGAACGGTGCATGTCTCTTTGGAGATCTTACCGGGCGCAGGGGATGTAAAGCACGCCGCATCTATCACCCATCAGGAGCCCGGAACGCGATATCTGCGTACATTTACAGTAGCATCTTGACCGTATGTCGCAGACCAAACCAAGTATCACCACCTCGTTTAGCTACGAGACACTCGAAGAAACCCTCGATATTCCTCCTAAGGCCGAGCGGATGCTGATTGGCATACCCCGCGAAACCGCTTTTCAAGAAAACCGGATTGCGCTGACCCCCGATGCGGTGGGCGTATTGGTTAGTAATGGACACGAGGTGATGATTGAGCACGATGCCGGAGCGGGTTCTCATTTTAAAGACAAAGATTACAGCGAGGCCGGGGCCCGCATTGTACACGATAAGGTCACGGTCTACCAGTGCCCCATTTTGGTTAAGAGCGCTCCTGTTACCGAAGACGATCTGTCGCTGTTGCAATTCAATCAACTGATCATTTCTCCTATTCACTTGTCGGTCATGAAGTCATCCATCTTGGCCAAGATGATGGAAAAGAGAATCACGGCTATTTCATTCGAGAACTTACAAGATGATAGCGGATCGTATCCTATTGTGCGTAGCATGAGCGAGATTGCGGGTAGTGCCGTGATGCTCATTGCAGGGCAGTACTTGAGTTCTGCCAATCATGGCAAAGGCGTATTGCTGGGAGGTATCTCTGGTATTGCCCCTACCAAAGTAATCATATTGGGTGCGGGTATTGTTGGTGAATATGCCACTCGCGCCGCACTAGCCATGGGGGCTTCAGTCAAGATCTTCGATAATAATATTTACCGGCTTAAGCGCATGCAAAATAACATTGGTCAACGTTTATGGACCTCGGTGATGGAGCCGCGCTTGCTCGCCAAACAATTAAAGACTTGCGAGGTGGCCGTGGGTGCACTCTCTTCGGCATCCGGAAGAACTCCTATGGTGGTAAGCGACGAGATGGTTAGCAACATGCGACCTGGGGCCGTTATTATTGATGTGAGTGTAGACCGCGGCGGCTGCTTTGAAACCTCCGAGATTACCTCACACGAAAAACCGGTCTTTACTAAATACGGAGTTATTCATTACTGCGTCCCCAATATTCCTTCTGGATTTTCTCGTACGGCTTCGCAGGCTATTAGTAATGTACTGATGCCACTGCTGCTACAAGCTGGCGAAGAGGGAGGATTCGAAAAATTAGTGTGGCGACGTGCCCACCTTCGTAATGGACTGTATCTGTTTAATGGTGCTCTTACCAATTATCACTTAAGCCAGCGTTTTCAGCTTAAGTACACCGATCTTAATTTACTAATGACGAGTAGTCGCTAGTAAACGACATTTACCATTTTTTAAAGTCGTCGATAGCAATCACGGATTTGCAATGCGCATACTCTACCGGATCGTTGCTACTAATTATAACGATCCTGTCTTTTGAATAGTTATCTAGTAGAGAATGATAAAGTGCAATACCTTCTTTATCTAAGTTGGTGCATGGTTCATCGAGCAGTAGTACGGGCGTAGCAGAAAAAAAGGCCTGCGCCAGCTTTAAACGTTGTTTCATTCCCGACGAAAAATGGCGAATCTGTTTTTGTCCTGCCGTTGCAAGCCCTACCATTTCTAAAGCCGTGCTAGTATCGATGCTACTCATCAAGGGTTTAAACTGTTGATGAAAATCGAGTAATTCGGTGGCGGTCATCTCTTCGATTAGCTCTAGGTAGGGGGCGCAATAAGAAAGAAAGCGATGTACCTGCTCATCCACTATGGTGGTTTCGTTTTCGTGATACCGAATACTACCCTCGTTGATAAGAAGGGCGCCACTAAGGGTCTGTAGTAAGGTGCTCTTGCCCGAGCCGTTGGGTCCTACGATGGCATACGATGACCCCGACAAAAACTGATAGCTAAGATGACGAAAGATCCAGTCTCGGTTAAAACGTTTACCGGTATTAGACAGCGATATCGTCATCGATGGCTCCTTTAGTAAAGCGTTTGATAATGCCGCGAGTGCTTTCTCGAATAAAGGTGACGATCTCGTCGCGTTCGTCGGTGGCCGGCATCTCTTCTTCGATAAATTCAATGGCCTGCGAAGTATTCATGCCTTTATTGTAAACAGTGCGGTACAGATCTAAGATATGGTTGATGCGTTCTATGCTAAATCCTCTTCTTTTAAGTCCTACACTGTTAACGCCTGCATAGCTAAGCGGATTACGACCGGCCTTGATGTAGGGAGGAATGTCTTTACTGACCAGTGACCCCCCGCTTACGAACGAATGCGAGCCGATCTTTACGAATTGATGTACGGCACACATGCCTCCTAGTATGCACCAATCACCGATGGTTACGTGTCCGGCCACTTGCGTATTGTTGCTGGTAATTACATGATCGCCCACTAAACAATCGTGCGCAAAGTGACAATAGGCCATAATCAGGCAGTTCTTGCCGATTACGGTTTTTTCGCGGTCGCGGGTACCCCGGTTGATGGTTACAAATTCGCGAATGGTAGTGCCATCGCCAATATGAACGGTGGAGTATTCGCCATCGAACTTAAGATCTTGGGGCACGGCCGAAATAACTGCACCCGGAAATATCCGACAGTTCTTACCGATTCGGGCACCTTCCATGATGGTCACATTCGATCCAATCCAGGTGCCTTCGCCGATCTCTACGTCTTGGTGTATAACCGAAAAGGGATCGACCTTAACGTTGGGCGCCAGCTTAGCATTGGGATGAATATAGGCGTGGGGATGAATCATCAGGTGTAAAGGTACTATTAAATGCTTTTATGTAGGTCCGTAGGCGGCCAAGGCGGTCTCTTACATCCTAATTAATTGATAACTTTAATCTAAGGAGCAATTTTAACGAACTTGTTTCGTTATCAGAGAGCTGCTAACCGATATTCGGTCAACTTTCAATTAACTCGCATGCAAAACCGAAACTATTTATTTACGGCCCTAGTGGTAGCGGCCCTACTACTGGCCTGCACGCACGAGACCACCAATCCCAATAGCCCCTCTAATACATCTACTTTTTCTAGTACCTGCAGCCCCGATTCGGTTTATTTCGTAAGCGACGTATTGCCTATCATCAATTCAAATTGTGCCATGAGTGGCTGTCACGATGCTGCTACCCGTGCCGATGGGGTACAGCTAACTAGTTATTCTACCATTATGAAATACGTAAGAGCCGGCAATGCCGCTCGTAGCAAACTCTATGAGGTCATTATCGATACAGACCCAGGAGACCGCATGCCACCGCCGCCTCGCTCACCATTAACGGCTGCTCAAATTGCCAAGATTCAAAAATGGATCAATCAAGGCGCTAAGAATAATTCTTGCGCGAGCGTCTGCGATGCCAATGTCTTTACCTATAGCGGGGCTGTAAAGACCATGCTAGAGACCAAGTGTGTGGGTTGTCACAGTGCAACTAGCCCCGGGGGGAATATCAATTTATCGACCTACGCATCGGTTCGAACCGTGGCACTCAATGGAAAACTCTATGGCTCTATTGCGCATCAGACCGGTTTTTCTCCTATGCCCAAGAACAGTGCAAAGTTGTCGGATTGCGAAATAACCCAGGTGCAACGTTGGATCGCGGCCGGAGCGCCCAATAACTAATTGCGTTATGAAAAAAAGATACCTTCTTCTATTTTGTCTGCCGGTACTACTCGGTCTTACTGCCTGTTATTACGATCATGAAGAAACGCTTTATGGAGCTTCTTCTGCTCAGCCCTGCACCGATACGGTAGGTACTGTTTCGTATGCGCAAAAAGTAGTACCCATTTTACAAAGCAGTTGTTATGGCTGTCATGCGGGTTCGTCTCCATCGGGTAGCCAGCAAATGGGCACGTATGCGGCCGATAAGGCCATGGCTCAAAACGGAAAGCTAATGGGTACTATCAATCATGCGGCCGGATTTTCGCCCATGCCAAAGGGGGCCGCTAAATTGAGCAGCTGTAAGATCGCTACTATAAAAAAATGGATCGATGCAGGAATGCCCAATAACTAAGCTCAACGTATGAAAAACAAAAAGATCCTCTTTTTACTACTGGTAGTGGTCGGTTTGCTAGGCGCATTTTATGCGTATCGTGAATACAACCGCGCTCCAATCGATACAGCGGCGGCGGCTGCCGATGAGCAGCTAACGGGCGCAGAACTCATAGCTGCTTTTGAGCAAGACGAGACAGGTGCCACAAGTCGCTACGTAAGTAAATTGATTAGGGTGCAGGCTGTTTTGCTCGATCTGTCTACTACCGAGGCCATGACACCCGGCGAAAAAGAATCGTACACGCTGGTTCTTGGCTCAACTGCGGCAAGTACTACCATACGTTGCAGTATGGATAGCGCTTTTGCGGGGCAACAAGCCTTACCCACCAAGGGTGAAACAGTAACCATACAGGGTATCTGCAGCGGCTATAATAAAGATGAGCTGCTCGGGTCCGATATTGTGCTGGTGCGCTGTGCATTGATAAAAGAGTAATGAATTCTCGAATACGGTCATAGTTTTTATTTAATAGTATCTTTTCATCCTCTTAATTCTATTTTATGCTAAAAAACATTTTTTTACTCTGTGGCATAACACTGTTAGCTACTACGGCTATTGATGCACAAAAGTTTTTTACCAAAACGGGGCGCATTGATTTTAATGCAACGGCTCCTTCTTCGCCCGAGAAAATAGAAGCGGTAAATAAAACAGTAACCTGTGTGCTCGATGCGGCTACCGGTAATATTCAGTTCGCTGTGCTCATTAAGGGATTTACATTCGAGCGTGCGCTTATGCAAGAACATTTTAACGAGAACTATCTGGAGAGCGACAAGTTTCCCAAGGCTGAGTTTAAGGGAGCGATTGCCAATAACAGTGCCGTTAATTATGCGAAAGATGGCGATTATCCGGTAACCGTAAAAGGCAAGTTGACCTTGCATGGCGAGACCCGCGATGTGGAGAGTCCCGGAAAGATCTCTATAAAAGGAGGAAAGATCAGTGCCAGTGCCAGTTTTAGTGCGGTGCTGGGTGATTATAAAGTAGACGTGCCGACCTTGGTTAGTGACAAGGTTAGTAAAACGGCAAAAATTACCGTGGCTTGTACCTTGGAGCCGCTCAAAAGCTAATGCCCTATGAGAAGTCTTTCTTTTTTTCGCATTGCGTTGCTATTAATTGTGGGTCTGTGCGTTTCGCCGGCCCTGCAAGCTCAAGATGATCTGCTCTCGTTGCTGGGCGAAGAAAAACCTAAAAAGGAGCGGGTTAAGTATGCCTTTAAGTCATCGCGGGTTATAAACAGTCATTCCATGGAGTTTATTAATCCGGGCACTATGGATTTTCGCATTTTGCATCGATTTGGCTCGCTCGACCAGGGGTACAAAAATTTCTTTGGTCTCGATCAGGCTAGCATGCGAATGAGCTTTGATTTTGGATTGCTTCACAACCTAATGGTAGGTGTGGGCAGAAGTACGTACAAAAAAGAAGTGGATGCATTTGTAAAGTACGCCCCGATCTGTCAATCGACCGGTCCGGGTTCTTCGCCGGTTACAGTGGCCCTGGTTTCTGGTATTACCATGGATGGGCTTCCTTGGGCCGATCCTACGCGACAAAACTATTTTACCTCTCGACTGGCTTATTATAATCAGTTGATTATTGGTAGAAAATTCAGCGAGGCACTTTCGCTGCAAGTAATGCCCACGGTGGTGCATAAAAATCTAGTACAACTTGCTACCGATAAAAATGATATAGTAGGGCTGGGTTTTGGGGGTCGCCTCAAACTCTCTAAGCGCATGGCTTTAACGTGGGATTACACTTACGTGCTAGACGGATTGCCCGATGGGTATTACAATCCTCTTTCGTTTGGACTAGATATCGAAACCGGTGGCCACGTGTTTCAGTTGCATGTATCGAACGCTGTGGGAATGAACGAGAGGGCCTTTATTACCGAGACTACCGGACAGTGGGGCCAAGGGCAGGTGCGCTTTGGATTTAATCTGTCGCGGATGTTTCAGCTAAAAAAGCCCAAGCTGGACTAGACCGTACAAGGTTGCTTCAGGTTCCGGCGCAGGATGGTAGCCGACCCATGCATTGCTGCGTTTTTTGTACCTTAGCTCTTATAACCGAAAAGTTTTTTTATGAAAAAGATATTGTTTGTCTGCATGCTGATCGGCGCCACGTTGGGTGCTTCGGCTCAACCTCCGGCCGGAGATGCCAAGCCGGGTGATTTTTACGGAGAAAAAGTAAATCCCGAGGGAGCACTGGCCCTGGTAGACGTGGTCAGTAAGGTGATGGGCGGTAATGATTTTTCCGATGTAAAGATCGCTGCCACTGTAAAGGATGTCTGTGCCAAAAAGGGTTGCTGGCTAAAGCTGGAACTGCCCCAAGGCGAAGAAGTAATGGTTAAAATGAAGGACTACGGATTCTTTTTGCCCCTGGCCGCCAAGGGTAAGAAGGTCATCATAGATGGCGAGGCTAAGATCAAGACCACCTCGGTGGCCGAACTAAAGCACTATGCCGAGGATGCCAAGAAATCGCAGGCCGAGATCGATGCCATCAAAGAACCCCAAAAAGAAGTGCGTATTACCGCCAAGGGTATTATGATTGCCCAATAAGTATTTTTGATTGATTTTGTGAGCACTGCCCCGCCTGCGGGGCAGTTTTTATTTCGTACCTTTGCCCGCTTAAAAGCCCGCCCCCATTGGCTTTACAGCCAAAAAAGCCGGGCCCTTTGCTGCTATGAGTGCCAAGTACAGAGAATTTACGGGTCTAAACCTGCCGGCCATCGAAAAAGAGGTGCTGGAGCGCTGGAGTGCCACCGAGGCCTTTGAGCAGAGCGTCTCGCTGCGCGAGGGCGCCGCTCCCTTTGTTTTTTACGAAGGTCCGCCGAGTGCCAATGGTATGCCCGGCATTCACCACGTTATTTCGCGCACGTTAAAAGACCTGGTTTGTCGCTATAAGACCATGCAGGGCTTTCAGGTAAAAAGAAAAGGGGGATGGGATACCCATGGTCTTCCTATTGAGTTGGGTGTCGAAAAAGAACTTGGAATAACAAAGGAAGATATTGGCGTTAAGATCTCGGTAGCTGAGTATAACAAGGCTTGCCGAGAAGCGGTGCTTCGCTACAAGGATAAGTGGGATGATATTACCCGTAAAATGGGGTATTGGGTTGATCTGCAACATCCGTACGTAACGTTCGAGAACGGCTATATAGAAACACTTTGGTGGTTGCTGAGTGAGTTATTTAAAAAAGGATTGCTCTACGAGAGCGTCAGCATTCAACCGTATTCTCCTGCGGCCGGTACCGGGCTTAGTTCGCACGAGCTCAATCAGCCGGGTACGTATAAGGATGTAAAAGATACCAGCTGCGTAGCCATGTTCAAGTTGCAGCAAAGCGATCGTTCGCAGTTTTTATTCGATCAGTTGACGCATAAAAACCAACGAGCTGAGGCCTCGGCACTTTCTACTGATATTTATTTATTGGCCTGGACAACCACGCCTTGGACCCTGCCCTCTAATCTGGGGCTTACGGTAGGAGCGCAAATAGAATACGCGCTTGTTAGCACGATTAATCCCTATACATTTTTACCAGTCAACGTAGTGTTGGCTACTTCGCTGCTCTCAAAATATTTTAAGCCCGAAGGTGAAAACCAGCCCATCGAAGCGGGCCAAGACAAACCCAAGGTTTTACCTTGGAAGATCATCACAACATTTTCGGGTGCTCAACTCGAAGAATGCAGCTACGAACAGCTATTGCCTTTCGAGGCTAACAGTGCTGCCGTAATAGAAAATATTACCCCCGGTGCTCGTCCGTTTAGAGTACTTACAGACCCATTTGTAACTACCGAAGATGGTACCGGTATTGTGCATACGGCCCCTGCGTTTGGCGCCGACGACTATAAGGTCGGAAAAAAATATGGCATAGGAATTTTAACATTGGTCGATCGCGAAGGAAAATTTATTGAGGGAGTTGGAGAGTTTAGCGGACGCTATGTAAAAGATTATAAAAGCGACCCCAATTATGTAGATGTCAATATCGATATCTCCGTTAAACTCAAAAAAGAGAATAGAGCCTTTAAAGTAGAAAAGTACGAGCACTCGTATCCGCATTGCTGGCGTACCGACAAGCCGATTCTCTATTATCCGCTCGACGCCTGGTTTATTCGCACCACGGCCTTGCGCGATCGCATGGTGGCGCTCAACAAAACTATTAATTGGAAACCTGCCTCTACAGGGGAGGGTCGCTTCGGCAATTGGCTCGAGAATATGGTCGATTGGAACCTGAGCCGCAGTCGCTATTGGGGAACGCCGCTTCCGATCTGGCGCACCGAAGACGGAACAGAAAGTATTTGCATCGGTTCTATCGCGCAGTTAAAAGAAGAGATCGCCAAAAGTGTGGCCGCCGGTTTTGAGATGGGCGATTGTAAAAAGAATGCCTCTGATCTTTCGGCCTGCATAGAAAAGCTGGTGAGTGATCTGCATAAACCCTATGTAGACGAAATTATATTAGTAAGTGCTTCGGGTAAACCTATGCGTCGTGTGCCCGACCTGATCGATGTGTGGTTCGACTCCGGCGCCATGCCATATGCTCAGTGGGGGCTTCCGGATACTTCTTCTGGAAAGTATGGTCCATTGAGCCCAGAAAACTTTTTCCGCTACCATGCACTCGATAAAAAGAGTGGGGCCGATGAGCATTCATTTCCTGCCAGCTTTATTGCTGAGGGGGTAGACCAGACGCGTGGATGGTTTTATACGTTGCATGCTATTGCCGGTTTGCTATTCGACTCGGTAGCTTATCAAACCGTGGTCAGTAACGGATTGGTGCTCGACAAGAATGGCAACAAGATGAGCAAACGCCTCGGCAATGTGGTCGATCCATTCGCTACCATCGATAGTTTTGGAGCCGATGCTACGCGCTGGTACCTTATTACCAACGCTTCTCCCTGGGATAATCTGCGTTTTGATAGCGAAGGCATCCGCGAAGTGCAGCGCAAATTCTTTGGAACCTTATATAACACCTATCAGTTCTTTGTACTCTATGCCAATGTAGATGGGTTTGCTTATCAAGAAGCACCCATCGCTGTAAAAGATCGCCCAGAGATCGATCGCTGGATACTCTCTTGTCTGCATTCGCTTACGGCGCGCGTTACAGAATTAATGAATGACTATGAGCCTACGGCAGCGGGCCGGCTTATTGAAGATTTTGTAGATGAGCAACTCAGCAATTGGTATGTAAGACTCTGTCGACGTCGTTTCTGGAAAGGCGAGTATTCGCAAGATAAAATTGCGGCTTATCAAACCTTGTACGAGTGTATGGAGACGGTGCTTCGATTGATGGCTCCTATTTCTCCTTTCTTTAGTGATGCTATTTTTACAGCACTTAACTCCATAACCGGTCGCCATCCGCAGCACTCTGTTCATCATGTTTTATATCCGGTGCCTGATGAAAAGTGTATAGATGCATCGCTTGAGGAGCGTATGCAATTGGCACAAGATGCTTCTTCGCTGGTGTTATCGCTTCGAAAAAAAGTAAATATCAAAGTGCGGCAGCCGTTGCAAAAAGTGCTTATTCCCGTACTCGATAAGTCGATGCAAAAACAGCTAGAAGGGGTCGAAGCGCTCATTAAAGCTGAGGTAAACGTAAAAGAGATCTCTTATTTGCAAGCCGACAATACATTTATCAGCAAAAAGATCAAGCCCAACTTTGTAGCCCTTGGTAAAAAGTTGGGTGCTAAAATGAAAGCAGTAAGCGCTGCACTAACGAACTTTTCGCAAGCCGATATTGCCCGCCTCGAAAAGGAAGGCGAGTACACCCTTGCACTCGAGGAGGGTCCGGTAACGCTGCAACTCTCCGATACAGAGATCATTAGCGAGGATATTCCCGGCTGGACGGTAGCCTCGAAAGGGAAACTAACTGTTGCACTCGACATTACCATCACTCCAGAGCTGGCGGCCGAGGGTATTGCCCGCGAGTTCGTTAACCGGGTACAAAAGATCAGAAAGGATTCAGGGTTTGAATTAACAGACCGCATTCTTGTTCAGGTTATGGGCCCCACTTCTTTAACAGATGCGCTGGCTAATTTTAAAACTTATATTTGCGCCGAAATTCTAGCAGACCGGTTAGAGTTTCTGTCTTCGCTGTCACAAGCCACAGCG